>JBAXWO010000129.1:0-6805 GCA_037128375.1 bacterium | reverse complement strand
CTCATAAAAGGACGGAGTATGCCATGAACACCAGGATTGAAATACGCCGAGATATCTGTCACGGGAAGCCGTGTATCAAGGGCACGCGCATCATGGTCAGCAACATCCTAAACCTGCTGGCGCATGGAGCCAGCCTTGATGAAGTGTTACAGGGATATCCGCAGCTTGCGCGCGATGACGTGTTCGCGGCGTTGGAATATGCGGAAGCCATTGTTCGCGATGAGGACATCCAACCCGTCTTCGCCTGATGCAACTGCTCGCCGACGAGAACATCCAGCAACCGACCGTACGGTTCTTGCAGGACCGAGGCTGGGATATCCGGTGGATCCCAGATGAAGGTTTATCCGGTGCCGACGATTTGAGCGTGTTCGGGCATGCACAGGAAACAGTTTGTGTGTCCCTAGCCGGGACCCCTAGTTTCCCGGATACTGCTTCAACCACCCGGCGACGGGAATTTTGCCGACGCGCTCACGAATGGCAGGCAGATCGAAGGTCTCGGAATTGGTGTGCTTGAGCAGCCATTCCGCGGCGCGAGTGAGTTCCGCGACAGGCGGCTGGTGTTCACAGTCGGGTTCCCGCATCTCCACCGGGGCGTCGAGTTTCTTGAGCATCCCGAACGCCTCCCGAGCGCCCCCGATTGGCACCGTGGAGTCCTTGGTCCCGTGCAGGATGTAAACCGGCTTCTTCTGCAGGGTCTGGATCGGAAAATCGAGGAAGCCGGCATAAAATCCGGAAATGGGCGACATGGCCGCAAAGAGTTCGGGGCAGCGGCTCCCGAAGCCCCACACGCCGTTTCCGCCCATCGAGGCGCCCATCAGGTAGATCCGCTTGGGATCCACCCGCCACCGCAGCATCACCTGGTCCAGCGTGTCCACCAGGTAGGTCATCTCCCGTGGGTGCGCCCACCAGGTCCGCAGATGGTTCGGGAACACCACGATGGCCTGCTTGAACGGTGGCATGACTTGGGCCAACGCCACCACGTTGTCCGCGGTTCCCGCCTCGTGTGCCCCGCCGTGCAGGTAGAGGAACAACGGCCACGCCTTGTCGGCGCGGTACTCCCCGGGGATCGCCGCGTGATACCAGGCGGCCGCGTTGGTATAGCCCGGCACCGGCTGCCTCTTGAGGAGCCCGGTCGGCGCGTCGCGCCAGGCGGCGGTCCGGACGGACTCCAGACGGATGCGCGCCGGGCCGTTGCTCGGCGCCACGCGCAGGAGCGCCTGGAGCGTTTCAACCGCCTCCGGGGCCAGGCGGCGTTGCTGGCACCAGTCGGCCAGGGCGAGTAACGCCGCCGGATCGCCGGGTTTGAGGGCCGCCTGCTTCTGCGCATACTCGCAGCGCGCGGCATCGCGCCGGGCATCGGCGGCGGCCTGTTTCAGGCCGATGCCGTCGCACCAGGTGGCCAGCGCCAGGTAGCCGGCGGCCGTCGGACTCGCGGCCAGTTCATCGCGCCGGCGCTGGAGAATCCCCTGCCTCAGTTCCTCGGCCTCCTTGGTTAACTTGTTCTGCAGGCACCACCGGACGAGGGCGATGCGCCCCTTGTCGTCATCGGGTTTCAACTTCTGGAACGAGGCCATGTACTGGGCGCGCAGAGTCTGTTCCCGCGCCGCCGCGGTGGGGGCCGCGTGGCTCGCCGTCGAAAAGAATGTCGCCACACTGAGCAACGCCATGAGGCGCAGGATTGCTTTCACGGTCGGGACGGTAGCACGCTCCTCCCGCGATCGCCAGCAAGCTTACGTCCGGGATGCCGCCCGGTACCATTGCTGGATCATGTCCGCGACTTCGTCGGGAGTCCGACTGGCGGTGTCGACCTGATGGGGAATCGAGGCGTAGAGGGGGCGTCGCTTTTCGAGCAAGTCCGTAATGCGCTGGCGACGGTCCTGCTGTTCGAGCAACGGGCGGTGCGTCGCCCGGGCCGTGCGCTCGAAAATCAACTCGGGCGTGGCCGTCAAACAGACCACCAGTCCGGTCCGTTCATAGTCGCGGATGTTATCGGGGTTCAAGACCACACCGCCGCCGCAGGCGATGACCAGGCCGTTCTGCGCCGATAACTCCACCACCAGCGCCCGTTCAAGCTCGCGGAAATGCGGTTCGCCTTCCTCGGCGAAGAGTCGCGTAATCGACTTGCCCGCCCGTTCCTCGATGAGGTGGTCCATATCGACAAACCGCAGGTTCAGCGCGGCGGCCAGTTTCTTGCCGACCGAGGTTTTGCCGGTGCCCATAAAGCCCATGAGAACAATGTTCGAGTTCATATGCAGGAGGTGCGTAGCTTAGCTCGTTTGCCAGGTGGGTTTTCCATCGCAGAAGGTCCAAACGGCGCGACCGGTTAACGTCCAGCCTTCAAAGGGCGTGTTGCGGGAACGGGAGCTGAAGTCTCCGGTACGCACCTTCCATTCTCCGGACAGGTCGAGCAGTACGAGGTCGGCCGGAGCGCCCGCCGTCAGTGTCGGAGCGGGATGCCCGAGGATATTGGCCGGTCCGGTGGTCCAGCGCGCGATCCAGTCGGAGAGGCTCATCAGCCCGCGCTTGACCAGCAGGGAATAGGTTACCCCCACGGCGGTTTCCAGGCCGACGACCCCGAAAGGCGCGCCAAGGAATCCCTTGGCCTTGGCGGCGGCGGTGTGCGGGGCATGATCGGTGGCGAAACAGGCGAGGGTTCCCTCCACGATCCCCTCGATCAGCGCGGCCCGGTCGGCGGCCTCCCGCACGGGCGGATTCATCTTGAAACAATCGGCCTGTTCCGCCGTCACGTCGGCGTCGGTCAGCGCCAGATGGTGGGGGGTGAGTTCGCCGGAGACGCGGAGCCCCTGTCGCAACGCCGCGCGGAGCAGGGCGACGGAGCCGGCGGCGGAGAGATGTTGGATATGGAGGGCGCCGCCGGTTTCCGCCGCGAGCCGGAGGTCGCGCTCGACGATAACGGTTTCGGCTTCCGAGGGGATCCCCGGCAGTCCCAACGCGGCGGAGCGGGTGCCGGCATGCATGACGCCGTTCCCGGCGAGCCGGGGATCGAGGGCGTGGTCGAGAATGGGCCGGTTCAGTGCCCGGGCCTGTCGCAGGGCGGCGGCCATGACGGAATCGGAGGAGACGGTGGAGCCGTCGTCGGTGAAGGCCACGGCGCCCTCTGCCACGAGGCGGGCGAAATCGGTCAATTCCCCGCCGGCACGGTGGCGGGTGATGCAGGGGGCGGGCAGGACCCGGACGAGACCGCAGGCCCGGGCGCGGTCGCGCAAGGCCAGCACCTGTTCGGAGGAATCCAGGGCGGGGTTCGTGTTGGGCATGGCGACGATCGTGGTAAAGCCGCCCCGCGCGGCGGCGCGGCTGCCGGATTCCACCGTTTCGGCCGCCTCGTTACCCGGCTCCCGGAGATGGACATGCAGGTCGATAAACCCCGGCGCGGCCACCAAGCCGTCGGCTTCCACGATCCCGGCGTTGGCCGGAACTACAGGCGGTAAGGGGGCGAAACGGCCGTCCTGGATGAAAAGATCGCCCCGGGAATCGCGGCCGGAGGCGGGGTCCACGATACGGGCATTCCGGATGTGCCAGCAGGTCTGCATAGGGTTACGTCGTAATCTTAATCGTAATCGTAATCTTAATCCGATTCTTCATTTTGCGTTACGTAGGAGCCGCACTCGTCATGAATGAGATCAGGCGACGTGCTTCTGATAAGTCCCACCAACATGGAAACAATTCGAACCAGCATCGCCTTACCCGGGCCGGCCTCAACAAGCCTTTTCCTCGCTACCAGCACATCCAGACACGCTGCGCATTCCAGCGCCGAACCACGCGCGATATCGAAGAACCGGCATCGATCAGCGGCTGTGTATTTTCCATTACCCTCAGCAATGTTTAGCGAAATGGACGTAGCGGCCCGGTCAAACTGCCCGTGTACCGCCAGATTTTTTGGGAGCGTTTCCAGAATTTCATCTGACCAAACGACAAACTTGATCGATTCCTGATATACGCTCAACTTTTCATGGTCAAAACTCGTATTCATGATTAGCACTGTAGAGGTGCCAGAAGCGTCAAAGCAAGATTACGATTACGATTAAGATTAAGATTATGATGAGTTTTCGTTACCTACGGAACTGACATACGGCCTGGGGAGTGGTATACACCACCATCGGCTTGACAGGAAAGCTGGAAATGGTATTTTGTACGCCCTTTGCAGAGAGGGACTAATCGATGAAGATGACGTATCATCCATCCAAGAAGAAACGCCAACGCAAGACGGGGTTCCGGAAACGGATGAAAACAGCCGACGGACGCAAGGTATTGGCGCGCCGCCGGCAAAAGGGCCGTAAGAAACTGTCGAGCTGATCCGTTCGCGGACCAGACCGGCAGTCGTTGCAGATGAACGCCGTCATTCGCAGACGGGACGGGGGCACCCCCGTTCCCCGGGCGAATGGCGCTTTGCCCGAGTGGGCAGGGCCGGCGTTCATCTCTCGTTTCGGCCTCCCGCGCGATGGCGCACGGGGAGGGAGTCGAACGAACGTATGACGACGACCCAGGCCAGCGTGGACGTTGGATCGGCCTCACCGCCCGACCGGCGGTTGCGGCAGGCTCAGCGCCTGAGGTCGACGGCGGACTTTGAAGAGACCTACGCGCAGGGCCGCTCAAACGTCGGCCGCTGCATGGTGTTGTGGGTGCGGCGCGGCGAGGGCGCGGCGCTGCGATTGGGCGTGGTGGCCAGCAAGAAGATCGGCAACGCGGTTCAACGCAACCGCGCCAAGCGGCGTCTGAGGGAGGCCTGGCGGATCAACCGGCACTTTCTCGCCGGCAATTGCGATGTGGTGTTGGTGGCGCGCCGCAACATCCTGACCGCGATGTGGCCCGATATTGTGGATGAGCTGGCTTGGCTGACGCGAAAGGTGGGGCTCCACCGATGATTAGCAGGCTTGTTGTGGGGTTGATCAAAGGCTATCAGTACACGCTGGCGGCGGTGCTGGGCGGACAGTGTCGTTTCTATCCTTCCTGTTCGTCCTACTGCATCGAGGCGGTCGAAACCCATGGCTGCCGGCGCGGGCTGTGGCTGGGATTCCGACGGGTGATGAAATGTCATCCCTTCCATCCCGGAGGGGTGGATGGCGTTCCGGGCGCCTTCCGGGAACGGGACGGTTCATGAGGATAACGGATTTAAGTCTGGGGAGTTCAAGCATGAAGAAGTATTTGAATAAGGATACGGCCATCATCGCCGCCCTGTTGCTGGTCATGATGGCGTGGGGTCCGTTCTATCAGAAATTCCTGGCCCCGCCGCCGGATCCCCTCGCGATGGCGGCGGCGACGAATACGGCTGTCCAGGCGACGACCGCGCCGGAGGGCGCCGTGGTGACGCCCCCGCCAGCCCCGGCCCGTGACGCCGCGCCGGTTCCCGCCGTCGCCGAGGCGGAGATTCGTCCGGCGACCCGGACGCCCCGTTCCCCGGAACAGACCGTCATATTGAGCAACGATATGGTTCGCCTGACGCTCTCCTCCTGGGGCGGCGCCGTCACCGCGATCGAATTGCCGGCCTACTCGCTGACCAAGAACTCGCCCGAGCGGGCGTCGATGGATTTCGCCTCCCACCCGGCGTTGGCCTACGAGGGGCTTGCGGGGGTGAGTGGCGGTGACGATTTCACGATCACCGTGTTGTCCAACGGGGCGGCCGCGCGCCTGGAGGCGGGTGGGCCGGATGGGCTGCGCCTGGTGCGATCCATCAGCCTGGGCAGCCGTTACGAGGTGACGGTTCAGGACACGTTCATCAATGAAGGAAGCGCCGCCGCGGTTTTGCCGGTCCGCTCGATCAGTCTGGGCGAGATGGGCATGCTCAAGGACGAGAGCCAAGTGAGCGGGCTGAACTTCCTGGCGATCGATACACTCGCCACGACGGGCGGCGAGCCGGTTCGGCACTGGGCTAACAAACGGTGGTTTTCCGATGACCTGACGCTGGTGGATTACTTCCAGGAGGAGGGGATCCGCGGGCATGGTTGCGTGGGACGCCCCAAGATGACGCGGGTTCTTCCCCTCGGCATCCGGCAACGGATTGATCACGATATGGACTGGGTCGCGGTGAAGAACAAGTTCTTCGTCCAGATTCTGGCCCCGGCGGGGGGGGCGTCCGGTTGTGAATTGATCGCCCGGCGTACGCCGTCCGCTGGCGAAGTGCCCGCCGACAGCCGGACCTGGAACAGTGTGCCCGTCCTGTCCGGCGTGGCCGCCGCCGTGCGGCTGCCTGAGCGCGCCTTCAAGCCCGGCGACTCCCTCACCCAGACGTTCAGTTACTACGTGGTGCCGAAGGAACTCTCCTCCATCAAGCCGCTGGGTCGTCACATGAAGGAAGTCATGGATTTCGGCTCCCTTAAATGGTTGTGCGAGGTCCTCGTGTGGAGCCTGAACGGCCTGCACGCCGTCATTCCCAATTACGGCATCGCCATCATCCTGCTGACGCTGATTGTCCGTATCGTGTTCTGGCCCCTGACGCACAAGGGGACGGAGAGCATGAAGCGGATGCAGGAACTCCAGCCCAAGCTCAAGGAACTTCAGGAGAAATACAAGGACAAGCCGCAGAAGCTCCAGCAGGAAACCATGGCGATGTATCGGGAGAACAAGGTTAATCCGCTGGGCGGCTGCCTGCCGATGCTGGTCCAGATCCCGGTGTTTTTCGCGCTCTTCAATGTCCTGCGCAGCGCCATTGAACTGCGGTTCGCCGGGTTCCTGTGGGTGGGTGACCTGAGCGCGCCGGAGAATCTGTTTGCCGGCATGCTGCCGTTCGGGCTGGCGCTGAACATTCTCCCGCTGATCATGGCGGCGACCCAGGCCTGGCAGCAGCACC
>JBAXWO010000128.1:0-6811 GCA_037128375.1 bacterium | reverse complement strand
AGAGGATCGGGATTCCGTAGAGCAGCAGCGGTCTCAGGCTCCCGTAGGGAATGATCAGGATCCGGCCCATCCAATACCCGCCCCGATTGCTGAGACGAAGAGCGGTGACGGGCTCCTTCAACGCTTCCCGGGAGATGGAGAATTCGTGGCAGTCCCGGCCATGAACCTTCTCGGGCCAGTAGTAGGGGGCGACTGAAAAGTCACCCAGCGGCCGGCCGGCAATTTCCGCATCGATGATAGGCGGGTGTTGCTGATCGATCTGGCGCACCCCCACGTTGACCCGATATCCGAAGAGATCGCGGGGAATCCCGACTACAAAGGCCGGAATGGGGGCATCCGGCGCTTGCGGGCTGACCCCGGGCATAATGATCTCGTCTTCCCGCGCTCCATGCACGCCGCGCTTCGCGACGGCGCCACCGGCTTTCGTCCAGTCGGCTTCCTGGGGCGAGCCGGCGCTGAAGACGACTTCCCGGCTCCAACGCACCTGAAGAATCCCCAATCCGGCCAGCAAGCCGAACGCCAGCAAAGCCGAAGTCGCCAGTCTCCCGGAACGAATCACCACGTTACTCCTCCACCCGCAGGGTTACCGGCAGCCACACAGCCTTGTGATCCAATGGCAGGTCTGTGCCTGAACGGTCACGCTTCTGCGTAAGGCGGTTGCAGAGTCCCATCCGGACGCGGTATTCCCCCGGCGCCACTCCCGCCGGCACCTGCACGACCCGACTCACCCGGAAGATTTCCGGAAAAGGCTGATAGCGGAGGAAGGCCGCCGGCACCTCCTCCAACAACACATGGTCATCCTGAAACGAGGGGGCCTGGCCGCGTACAAAGTGAACGAATACCGACCACTCGTCCGCCTTCATTTCCGCCGCGCACTGCCAGTAATAGGTCAGCGGGAATGACGCCCCGCGCCGGACCGTTTGGACAGGAAGATCGATCCCGAGAAGTTTTGCTCCGGCGGCGAAAGACACGGTGGCGAGGCACGACGGTTGCGTCTGCCGGAGGAGTTCCTGCCGGTATATCAGGGCCTCATTGGTTTGACCGGAACGGAGCAGGTCATCGGCAAGTTGGGCAAGCGCCGGTTGGTAGGCGGGATAGAATTCCACCGCGCGGCGCAGTCCCTCGAGGATCCGGTTCGCGTCGACACCGGCCTGTCGTTCGGTCTGCATCCGGCGGAACCAATAATCGGCATTATTCTTGGCCGCCAGTTGAAGTGACAGGAAACACCCTCTTTCCGTCCACCGCAAAGGGGGCAGGATATGTCCCATTCCGGTGATGCCCGGCTGGCAATCGAAGAGAACCCAGGGACCCAGTATGGCTTCACTGGCCCCGAGTCCCACCCGGGCCAGGCAAGCCCGCGTTCGAACCGCATCCTGCCGATACACCAGCAGCGCCGTCTTCCGCGTCGTAACCTCAACGGCCTTCGATTCCTTGTCCAAGCTGCCCGGCCCATCCGAAATACGGCGCGCAAAGAAACTGGAGACGCTGGTCTCGATTGCGCCACCGGTGCGTTGACAAACCTGTTCCGACATCCACTGCGGCGCATAAAGCCGTTCGATGTGCCGGGCCTGCAAGGCGCCCACGACCTCATCAATGGCCGGATCGGACGGCGGGGCGCCGCGCCCGGGCTGAAGCCAGGCGACTTCCCCGAGGTGGACAGGGTGCGTCCGGCGGCCTCCCGACGCCACACTGAGTCGAACCGCATCGTAATGCCCCTCCGGAAAGCGGTATTCAAGGTAGCACCCTGCGCCCTGATAACAGATCCGGGGACCGGACCAGAACATGAACGCGGATTTCGTCCAAGGCAGAAGGGTTTTCCACGTGGTTGAACCGGACTCACGACCTTCAACTTGCGCCTGCCACAGGTAGTCGCCCTCCGGATGAAACACCTGAAGCCCGCAGATCGGCTCGGACCGCACGAACGTCCACTCCAAACTCGCACGGGCATTGGATTCCAGCGTGACCGCATAACCCGTGTCGAGGTCAAGGTCGTGCAGGCGGGCGAACACATCAGGCCCCCCGGACCCGGCCGTCACCGTCACTATTTCCTGGGTGGGAAGCGCGGTCACATCCAGGGTCGGCGGCTGCACATCATAGAAGAGTTTATGCCCCGCCACCGAAGCGCTCGCGGCCGTGCCGCCGGAGTGGGCTATGAAATCGGCCATGTCAAGATGGTCGGAGAAATAGGCGACCCGGGCCGCCGCCACGGCCCGCTTTTCGTAGGGGGCATAGCGGTCCCCCTCCAAACTGGTAACACAGAGCGCTTCCAGCGTGGCAAAATTCATCCAGTGATAGCCGTAACCTCCATACGCGACGTCAATGGATTGCGCCTTCAGAAAACCGGCGATCTCGGCGGCAGCGGCCCACTTCTTCTTTTGCTCCGTCCGGTACCTCACCAGATTGGGGAGAAAACAGCATTGAACGACGACCAGCACTAAAAGGGGAACCCAGCCGAGCCGTGTTCGCTGAGCCCACCGGGCCGTGCCAATGCCGACCATGATCGCTACCGCGGGAAAAGCCGGCAAAATATAACGCACCTCCGCCATCCTGGCAAAATGCGAGGTGGAATATACCAGGGCCATGAAGAGGACGACGAATACGGGCGACAGCAAGGGAAGGAAGACGGCCCGGCGTTCGCGCCAGCGGGCCCGCAGTTCCAGTCCATAGCCCACAAGAAGGAATCCGTAAGCCAGCGCCAGCAGGGCAAGCACCCACACGGGCTTCTGCTGGACCTCCAGCAGTTCGGCGAATATCCGGCCAAAAATGCCCACCCCCTCCATAAACGGCGTCTGTCCAAGCGTGCCGCCGAACTGCAGCGACTCCCAGTGGTGCGTGACGTTCCAAATCCACCAGGGCAGGCTGCCCGCCGTAAACCCGATGCCGCCGCCGAGTAGCAGCGCCAGGCGGAAGATCCGCCCCCTGAGCCCGATCAGCAGAGTGAGTGCCGCAGCCGCCAGAAACGGCACCACCAACTGGTTCGACCACCACGCCACTCCGGCCGCCAGCCCCAGCAACAAGCATCGGGACCCCTGCACGGGGCCTCCCGTCCAGGCCCGCATCGCGATGCGGGCCGCCAACCAGACGGTTACGGCCCCGAACACAAGGGTGCTGACGTAGCCGCCCCGCGGGGCGGCACAATAGAAGAAGTAGGCAAAGGACCCGACCAGACTGAACACCACGGCCGCCAGGCCGGCGATCCGGTCACGGGCATCACGCGCCCAGAGATAAAGGATCGGCAGCAGAACAAAAGCCAGCAAACCCGTCCCCAGGCAGACGGCGAATCCGCTGATGCCCATGATCCGGCAAAGCAACGCGCTGATCGCCGGCTCGAAACTGCCCATGTAAGGCTGGCCGTAGAAAAAGACGGGGTAATCGGTCCCCTCGGCCATGTGTTTCGCCATCAACCCCACGATGCCATAGTCGGAATTCGTGGCGTACTGGAGACACCAGGCGCAGAAGATGCGAAAACCAAGCCCCGCGAGGAGCGTCAACATTAGAAGCGACGCCCAGGCTTTCCCGTTACGGGTACCGCTGGTATGGGTGTCCTTCATTCCAGGCGTGACAACTTGAGTTCCGAGAGTTCGACTTTCGCCCGGCCGGCAAACCGGAACCCGATCCGCACGGGAAGGTTGTCGGTCCGCACCATCAAACCTGTGGCCGGCTCACCGGCCTTGACGGGGGCCAGATCTGTCCGGCCCATCCAATCCTGGCACACCAGGGTCCCCAGAAGCGTCCCCGGGGGTGCTGCACTGTCAAAAGCGAGATCCACCCGATAGCGGCCGGGCTCAAGCGGGTATCGCCAGCCATAAAACACAACGTCCGCCGCGTCCCGTACCGGCCGAAGCACGACGCGCATCGTCTCCGGGTCGGAGTAGCCGGCGTGAAAGAAAGACGCCGCCGGGAGGGCGATGCTCCCGCCCGCCACCAACGGCTGACCCGGATCGCCCGCGAAAATGACGAGATCCACGTCAACGAATCCGGAGTCCACGGCCAGCGACGCGGCCAGGCTGGCATAGGGCCCCTGCTGTTCCACGGGAACCGCCAGCCATTGCCAATCCGCCACCTGCACAGGCAAGGATCGGGCCGCCCTGTTGGTCCCGTTCTCAGCCGTGCCGAAGATCAGGGTTCCGGTTCCCCGCACCCGGATCAACCACTGCAGCCGCTCATCGCGTGCGGCCGATACGCCCATCGTATCGTGCCGGCCGGAATCCGGGGTCAGGTGCACCGCCCGCCCGCCACTGGCCCCATGGTCCTCCACAACGCCCTGCAGATTGGTGGATAATTGCTCAACCTCCCAGGATCGGGCGGGAAAGAGAACAGGCAGGGACGGCGCGGGACGCGGCGGAGCAGGCGAAGTCCCCGGTGGATCGATGCGGAAGGCCCACACGCCATCGGCCTGCGCCAGCCAGTGCAAACGGGGATTCTCCAACAGCCGGCGCAAGGTGTCGCCCACGGGGAAAGGACTGATTTTTTCCGGGAACGCATTCTCATGCAGGATCAGGTAATTCACGCCCGCCCCATCCAGCCAGGTGAAATGGGACTCGTCAAAGCAACCTTTGTTGACGCTCGACAGTCTTTGAAAGACGTTGGTCATATAGTCCTGATTCACAAACGGCTGGTAGCCGTTCAACAGGCGGAGCCGATACAACGACGCGTGGTACAGGTACGGCGAGGTCCAGTGGGAATTCCCCGGCCAGAGCGGCAGAACCAGCAGGTGCGGCTTGACGTGACGTGCCGCGGCATCCTTCTCGACCGCCGCGTAGGCGGCTTGGTGATTATCCAGCAGACATACGGCGGTGCGGATGGGGTAGCGATAATCCGCCAGCAGCACCACCGTCCACAGGGGCAGGAGCACCGCCATGAGGCGGCGGGGCATCAGCGCGCCGAGGCGGGTCCACGCCAGGGCCGCCAAAATGGCCAATATCGAGGGCACAAAACAGAAGATCTTCGCCGGCTGCCGGATCATGGTGTAGGGCGGGATCAGTTTCCGCACCACCCTGAAGGCCAGGCCGTCCGCCGGCCCACGGGGCCCCAGCGCCAGCAGGACGATCCCCCCGAGCGCCACCAGCAGCAGGAACACCGTGAGGGTCACTGTGCGGTCCGGGCGGGAGAACAGGCGACTCCGCATCGGGCGGGAGAAGAGGGTCATCACAATCGCCGCCGCCACGCAGAGCAGGATGGGCCAACCGATGTAGGCTTGAACCGACGTGCTGTCCAAAACGTGCTGGATAAACCCCCGCCAGGCAGGAGAGTAGACTAGGGCCTCTTCGGGTTGTCGCCCGCCCGCCGCCATCAGGGCGGCGGCGGATTTGGACAGGCACAGGCGGTTGATGAGGAGTGCGGCGCCCCCCAGGAACGCCACCGGCAAGAGTGACACGGCGAGTTCGCGAATCCCGCGCCCCCGCAGCCGAGGCGATTCCCGTTGCAAGAAGGCCAGGGCAGCCCCCAGCGGCGCCGCGAGCAGGCAGAAGAAAAAGATATGCGAATCGGTCCATGAGGCGAACAGCACCGCCAGCCCCGCCAGAGCCCCACCCGCCACACGCTGGTTTCGTACGGCCAGATCGAGCCCCCACAGCAGAGCCGGACACCACATGACGGCAAACCCGAACGGGCTCCCGCCCAGCAGACTGATCCACTGGAGTGGCAGGGTGATTCCCGGCAGGGCCGCGACAAACGCCACGCCATCCGAAGGCGTGTAGCGCCGGGCCAGCAGGAAAAGCAGGCCATAGGTCATCCAAAGGGTAAGAAAGCCGGTGCTGTTCCAGCCGAAGGCGCGCCCGCCGAGGCTCTCCCCCACCCAGTACAGGAAAGAGAAGGGAAAGTAGTAGGGACCGACCTTTTTACGGGCCTGATCGTTGCCCGTATTGAACTCGTATAGGTTATGGAAGAGCGGCGTTTCGCCCCGCATCATGTCGCCGGCGAGCCAGAAATGGTACAGCAACTGCAGCGGGTCGCCCGGAATCATGGTCACCACGCGCTGGGTCGTGGTCTCGGTGGCGGTGAAGGGAATGCCCTTGGAGAAATGGGCGGGCAGCGGCCAGGTGAACCAGGTCCACACGCAGGCGGTGATCACAAAGGACAGGAGTAGTACTTTCCGCGCTCGTGCGCGCGGGGTCCAGGCAAATGAGATCTGTTGCATGCTAAGAATGATTCACTGAAGCCAGCCTGTGCGGAGGGGAAGAACGTAGGAGAAAATGAAGGTCTCGGCAATCTGTTTTTGTCGGTTCCAGACGCCGACATTCGCCAACAGCCAGCATCCCTCGCCCCTCAGCTGGCGGGGATGGCGGATCGCAAATACCCCTCGGCCGTGGCGGAATCCTCCGGTGCAAGCTCACCGAGCATCCCCATGATCGTCGGCTCGGTCACAAGGCGCAATCGAAGCATCTGGCGGACAAATTCAATATCTTTCGGCCGGCCGGCCAATAACTTGCTGATCGCCAAATCCACGGGAGCGAGGCACCACCCGATGGCCCCACCCGTGTTCGCGTTTTCCACCCGAACCAACCGCGCCTTCCAACCTGATGCCAATCTGGCCGTCTCAGGGCCGACTCCGTGCGCATAATATCCAAAGGTCTCGTGGAACGGGGACAACTCGCCGATACACCCGTCTATCAGTTCCGCTTTTCCGGGATCGTCAGCGGGATACAGATCGGCCTCCATGGAAGTCAAGAGTTCGGGCGGCGCATCAGGGCAGGCCCCCAAGAGGGCCTGGCTGCCGATAATCACAAGGTCGCGGCATCCCGAAATGCTGCCACTGGCCCGAACAATATGCTCAAGCTGCTTTCGGTTCATGATTAAACCGCCGATAGAT
>JBAXWO010000127.1:0-6815 GCA_037128375.1 bacterium | reverse complement strand
CTTCCAGCCGGGTGCGCACCTTGCGCCATTCCACGGTCACGCCCTGCACGGTCTGCGCGAAAAGCACGTAGCCGGCGGACTTGTCCACAACCAGCGGCGCCAGCATGGCGAACGCCAACCGGACTCCGCAGTCTGACTCGGTCCTACGGATACTCTCTTCCACATGCCGGCTATTGAGTTTCTCCCCGACGAGATCGGACACCAGATTATCGCGGGCGACGAACGCCAAACAAGGAGCTTGTTGAAAGAACCCCGTCACGCGCACGAGATCGTGCAGGCGATACCGGTAGAGGCCACCCTGTGTAGTCAGGGCGACACCATAGTCCCGGCCGGGCGTAGTCTCCCACGCGCGCTTTACCTCGCCGGTCTCCACATCAATGAACTCAAGGAAATGCGATCGCACCGCGCAGACCCTCCGCCCGCTCCGGCCCATCGGAAAGGACACAATGCCTTCCGTGGCCGTCAGGCCTTTGCCCTGGATCGCTGCGCGTGGAAAGCAGCGGACTATTTCGGTCAGCCATGGCTCCGGCCGGCCATCGGTCCAGCAGCTTATGACCCGAAGATGAGGCCAAAGACGGGCGGGAAAGTCCGGCTGGCCGATGTCAATCGCGCGGAGTTCCTTCGCTCGGGCCGGGTTCGCGGATAGACGGCTACCGAGACTCCGGCGCAGGTCAGGGCTTACGTCGACGCGGCCGTCGATCAAGCCGGATTCGATGTCATTGGCGACCGAGGAAAGATGCCTTGGAATCGCCCTGAGCAGCACCGTTAGAAAGGAGGGATGCCAAACCGAAATCACCCTGAGATTCTTCTCGGCAAGCAGAAACAAAAGCGTCAGGTACTCGAAGGCGTTCGGATCCGTGACTCTGGAGATTTCGGACGGGACGGCAAACAGTGTGCGCGTCAGGAATCGCTGGGTTCTTCCCAGGTACTCCGCATCATCCGCAAACCCCACAGGCACCTGCGACGAGGAATCCTGAGGACAACGAGTCGTCGGACTAATGGCCCAGTAGTGACGCCCAAGCAGGAGGGCCGGATAAGTCAGGTACAAGGATGCGATCCACGGATCGACTGCCGCGCCGAACTCCTTCCGCAGGGAGCGTGTGTAGGGGATCAATTTGGTGGCGGCAGTGGAGCCGCTCGTGGGTTGGAGAACGACAACAGGGTCACAGGTCAGAACCGCCGCCTTGCCGGCCTTCACCTTCACGATCCAAGGCGCAACATCCTCATAATCCGACAGCGGAACCGATTTGTAATCGTCCGGCGTGAGGACCAACTCGAAGCGACGAGTTCTACCCATCTCCGTCGCACTATTGTGCTTTAGAATTCCCGACAGCACGCGGGTCTGCGCACGTCGGACATGGCGAGAGGCCAGGAGGAAAGCAAACAGTCCGGGAAGACAGGACAGAAACCACAGGCTATTGGCCAGGATGACGCGACCATTCTCGAAAGCTCTACGCATTCCATTCCACCGCGGTGTTTTCGATGACACGCCACGCGTACTTGTTCAGGTTCTCCCTGGCGATATCGGCAATGCAGGCGAGTTCGTCACCCAGGCAGTAGGCGGGATTCTTCTCCAGAAAGAACCGGACGTGAGGGTCTTTCCGGCGGGATTCCGGAATTTCACAGAGTTCGGGTTTGAGGTGCTCCTTCTGCCCGGTCGAGCGGATGAGACCGTGTTGCGCATCGTAAGCATGCCAAACTTGCGAGAGGCAACCCCATGGAGCAGCGCGCCATAGTCCGGCGGCGTCACACGGTCATAGGCCGGGTAAAAGGATCTGAAGTACACGGGCAGAAATCGATAGGTGCGATACCCTTTTGAGATCAGGAACCAATACAGGGGATGGCGCTCGTAGTCGGCCATCAGCCGCAGCATGAAGTGCCCGAAGCTGCCGGCCAGCGCGCTGCTCTGCCAATGCGCCTGATCGACAATCGTATCGCCGCTGAAGAGAAAGATCCGCTCGGCACCCCCGACGGGTAAGCGGAGAACCTGCAACGTCGAAAACCCAACGATGTTCGGCCCGTTGCGCAGTTGGATGACCCAGTCCTTCTCGTTCATGTCATGAAGAAAGGAGGTGAGGCTCACGTTGGAGAAATAGCGGTTATACAGGAGAAACATGGATTCCTTTTGGGACTCCGGCACCCTGGGCAAGCGTGCTATGACTGATGTGAGCGGCATGATTTCAGAACTTTCCTCGGCCATGAAACACCAAAACGGGTACGGAGGCAACGGCTTTGCGCATCACAGCGTCGCCACATCGAGATACGGGATCCTGACAGGATCGATGTTCTTAACGAAATCCAATCCGTCATCCCAGCAGACCAAGAAGAGTCGGCTCGTGTAGCGGTAGGCCCGGAAATGAGCCATCAAGGCCCGCATGGGGTCACGTTCATGGAGTCCCAGGACCAGAAAACGATAGGGCCCCCCGCGAAGATCAGAACAGACTTGCTCCAGCAGTGCCCTTGCGGCGTCCGGCTGGTCGTCCCTGACGCAGAAGAACGCAAGAGAGACCATGTCGAGTGTTCCACCTGGTGCAGGCAGGCTACTGAATCCAGTCAGACGCAGCAGACCGTTGAGGACGGGCCGAATCCATCGCACCGGTGCGGCGTAGCCCCGGACAATGCTCTGCTTGAAGGAGTTTTGGTCCCACGCGGCCGTTACCCCGACTATCTCATTTCGCCCCCGAACGGCGACTCGAAAATCCTCCAGGCGCAAGCCCCGCAGGTAGTTGGTGTTAAAGTCGGAGGCTTCGAGCACGGGAAAGAACTGCCGCTGGCGCCCCATCTCGCCCAGGAAGCGTACGATGGAGTCCAGACCAACCTCATGCCCGCGCAGAACCGTAAGCGGTGATGCGTACTTGCGGCGCAGCCGGCTCAGGTTGACGGCGTAGGTGAAATATCGCCCGTGGTCCAGGTAATGCGGTAGGCCCGCACGTCCGCTTGTGAGCAAATCCGACGCCACCGTGTTGCCTTCAACCACTGTGGTCAGGTACGCCGGCACGGGGGTTTCCTCGTGAAGCCTTCGCAGCGCGGCGTATCCCCTGGCCAGCGCGCCAGTCCGGCGCACATCCGGTATCAGTCGCAGCCCTCCCAGGTAGCCGATCTCGGTTTGCTGGCCGTTGACCCAGACCGGCTTGATGCTACGACAACCCATGCCGACAACGCATGAGCCCTCCAGAGCGACGAGCACCTGGTTGGACTTCCCCTGGACGTTGACAGCCTGAAAGAAATCCGGCTCCCGGCCGAAAGCCAGGCGAATCCAGCCGGGCATGGACGACTGACGCGCCAGTTCGCGCAAGGCCGCCTCATGGCTCGAATTAGCCAGTTGAAAATTCATGATTCGCCTTTGGAGTCACTCAGTCACGCCCAGCGGCAAGCCCTGACGCCGGTCCACTTCGTTGCGGGACATCAGGTTGGAGGCCAGAAACGTCGCGGTCATGAACGGGTTCCTGCAGTTGCTCCGCATATTCAAAGCGCGCCACAGTATCCGGGGCCAGGCGTAGAAAGCGCGCCGGGCCCGGAGACAAGCTTCCGCCAGGTCCGCTGCGGTCAGGCGCGCCGGTCGAAAAGCCAGATCGCCAAAGCGGTAGTTCGGGGCCAGCCACCAGTCACTTTGGACCAAACGTTGCTCTTCGCTGAGCCGGCGGTGGAGCGGTGTGCCGGGAAACGGCACTAGATGATTGAAGGCCGCAAAGAAGAGTCTATGCCGCAGGGCAAAGTCCATGGCGTCCCGGACAGAAGCTTGTGTGTCACCATCATAACCGAACACAAACGTGCCGTAGATGGCGATCCTGTGCCTGGCGAACTGCTTCATGGCCGCTGTATAGAGGGTTTTTGGGTCTTCACGGAGTCCCTTGCCTGCCAAGGCGTGGCTTTCCGGTTGAAGGGATTCAAAACCGATCAGGACGCCCATGCAGCCGCTGCGGTGCATGGCCCTCAGAATCTCATCATCACCGGCAATCTGCACGCCGACCTGGCCGGCCCATCGGATGCGGAGAGGCTCAAGCGCTTGAAGCAGGGCCAGGGTTCGAACCCGGTCCACGGCAAGGTTGTCGTCGACGAAAAAGATGTTTCGCCGTCGCAAGCTGCGGACCTCCTGCACCACATCTTCCACAGGGCGGGCGGAGTAACTGCGATGAAAGAAAGCTGCGATCGAACAGAAATCGCACACATGCCGGCACCCGCGCCCCGTTTCGACCAGCGCCAGATCCATGTAGCGTTTCCCGGAATAGATCGTACGGTCCGGGAACACGCCTTTCAGTTCCGGGCGTGCGGACGCTTGATAGCGTGGGCACAGGCGGCCGGCAACCGCATCCTCCAGCACCTGAAGCCACACGGTTTCCGCTTCGCCGATCACAATCGCATCCGCGTGCTGAGCGACTTCATCAGGAGCTAGCGTGGCATGGAAACCACCCATCACCACGGGAACACCCCGCTTGCGGTATTCCGCGGCGATCTGGTACGCGCGCCGTGCCGTGTAGGTTTCCACGCTGATGGCGGCCAGATCGACGGGCACGTCGAACGGGATGTCCTCAAGACGGTCGTCATAGAAGATTCGTCCAAAAGACGGCGGGGTCAGAGCCGATAGGACGGCAATGGCGAGGGGTTCCATCAGCCAGGAGCGCGGGTACGGGGTCTGATTCTTCCTGCCGACACAGGGCAGGATAAAGGCCACGGTTGGTTTTCTTTCGGTCATAGCGAGCAACGATATGTTTCCTTGATTGGGGTAGGTTATCAGGATATCTATGGCCTTCACAAGAGAAGGAAAAAGGATGATCGACACCGTTCCTGTAAGGATCGATGCGGCCCGATGCACGGGTTGCGGGCGATGTTGCGACGTTTGCCCCGACGCGACGCTCACGCTCCAGGAGGGCAAGGCCGTCGTGTCAGGCAGCCGGTGTCTTGTTTGCGGCCATTGTGCGGCCGTGTGTCCTGAGGAAGCCGTGAGCGTGGAGGGGCTGGCTGCGGAGGCCACCGCTCTTGCCACGTTGCACACCGACAACGGATGGACGCCTTACGGTGGATGCGACGCGGCGACTCTGGTTGCGCTTATGCGCTCCCGGCGTTCCTGCCGGCATTTCACCGGCAAGCCGATCGAGCGGGCGGTTCTGGCCGATCTGATCCGGATCGGAGTCACCGCCCCTTCCGGAACCAACTGCCAAGCGTGGACATTCAATGTGTTGGCCACGCGGCCTGCCGTTCTCCGGTTGATGGAGGAGCTTGGAAGATTCTTTATGCGCCTCAACCGGCTGGCCAGGATACCGGCGCTGCGCTTTCTATCGCGAATTGGAGACGGCGTGCTGGACAGTTATTATCACCGCTATTACGAGAGTGTGGAGAATGACCTGGCGGACTGGAGGCAATCCGGCAAAGACAGTCTGTTTCACGGTGCTCCGACCGTCATTCTGGTCGGGTCGCGACCGGGCGCCAGCACGCCGGCGGAGGACGCCCTGCTGGCCACCCAGAACATCTTGCTCGGCGCCCACGCCATGGGATTGGGATCCTGCCTGATCGGTTTTGCCGTGGCGGCGATGAAGCGGGAGCCACGAATTCAAAGGCGGCTGGGGATTCCGAAAGAGGAAGCGATTCACGCTGTCGTCGCACTGGGCTACACCGACCAGGTGTTCAGCCGGCCAGCGGGACGGAAGACACCCGTGGTGCGATTTCTTTCCCCCTAGTTTTGCCCTAAACGCATGCCTTGTTTCTTGAAGACTTCTCGCCGGAACAACGGGTTGTACGCCCAGTAGACCCCCATGCGGTAAAGCGTACGCAGGTTGGTTCTGGGGTCCAGAAAGCGCCGCACGATTGAGGTGGGGCTGCTCCACCGGCGACGCAGGTCGAAGGAGATCTGCGTCAGTTCGTCCGGCGACATTCTTGCCGGCTGATATGCGGCGTGGTTGAACCGGTAGTCGGGATGCGTCCACCAGCGCCCTTCATACAAAAGGCGCTTTTCGGCCTGAAGTTTTGCGTACAGAGGTGTCCCTGGATAGGGCATGAGGAGGTTGAACGCGGCAAACGTGAACTTGTGGCGCAGCGCAAAGTCGAGCGTCGCATAGAGGCTTTCGGGTGTGTCTTCATCATTGCCAACCATGAAGGCGGCCCAGGTTTGGAGCCCGTAATTCTTAAGGGCCTCAATCTCTTTCTCGTACCCTTGGGATGCACGCAGGTTGGTCTTCTTGCCCATGGCCGCAAGCGACGCAGTATTCAATGTCTCAAAGCCGATCACGTGCCCGAGACAGCCGCTTTCACACATCAGCTCCATCAATTCGGTATCATCCACCATATCGATGGTGCCCTGGCTTACCCAGCGAATGCGGAGCGGGGTCAGGGCGCGGAAGAGGGTTTTGGCCGCTTCGCGATCCGCCACGATGTTGTCGTCGACGAAGAAGACGAACTTATGGCTGGCGGCCTCGATCTCACGCACGACATCATCCACGGGCCGGCAGCGGTGGGATTGGGCAAAGAATGCACTGATCGCGCAGTACTGGCAGTCATTGGTACACCCTCGACCGAACTGGGCGAGAGTGATGGGGAGGTAACCCTTGCCGCGGAACAGGTCACGGCGGGGCTGCGCGCCGAATTGGGGGATTCCCCGATCCGCGCGATAGACCGGCTTGAGGCTTCGGGTACGAGCATCCTGCAGCACATCGCTCCACACGGTTTCCGCATCGCCAAGCACTATGGCATCCGCGTGAGCCGCGGCTTCGTCCGTCGCCAGCGTGGGGTGAAAGCCGCCAAGCACGACCGGAACCCGGCGTTGACGAAAGGCGCGGCTGATTTCGTAGGCGCGTCGCGCGGTGAATGTTTCCACGGTGATG
>JBAXWO010000126.1:0-6892 GCA_037128375.1 bacterium | reverse complement strand
GAGCCAGAAGACCGCGTTGTGTCCGGCGGCGATCTTCGGCACGCCGTCGCCCAGCACGAAGGCAGGCCGTCCCTCGCGGTCGGACACCTCGATACGCGGCGGAATGCGAGCCAGCGCGTCCTCGAGCACCGCTCGCGGAAAGCGCACCGTTTGCGACGCCGCATCCACCGGCAGCCCCTTGGCCTTCAAAAGGCCCAGCATGCGCGGACTGAGTATCTTGACCCCGGTCGCTGCCAGGATATCAAGGGTGGCGCTGTGAATATCGCGGATTTCCGATTCTGACAGCACGGTCAGGGTGTTCAGTCTCATGGCGTTACCTTCCCATCAGGGCATTAACGATCAGTCTATCCAGTTCCTCGTAGTCCCGGGCGGCGACAAGTGCGGCAACGGTCTTCGCATTCAGACCGCGTGAAACCTCGAGCAGGCGCTTGAAAAACTCGCGGCTGTTAGACAGGTGTTTCGTTGCAACGCCGGCCTTCTGCGTCCGCATGGCCTTCACGTCCAACCCCACCCATTCGCCCCGACTGCCGTAGCCGTGCGCGTCGAGGATGCGCACCTGGTTGAAGGCGCGGCGCAGATCCGCCGAACCGAACGACTTATCCTCATCGAACTTCAACCCGTTCTGATCGTTCAGGTGCACACTGAACAGCTTCTTAAAATGAAGCGCAAAACCCATTTCGTCAGACGGATCCAGTCCCGCCAGGATGGCGTGGGCGCTCTCGATGTTCACGCCCACCCGCTTCGGGTCCACACTGGCCGCACCAAGCGCCAGGGCATGTCCGGTCGTCGGAATATAGGTGTGATCCATCGGCTCGTTGGGCTTGGGCTCGATGGCGATGCGGATGGACTTGTCGTGTTCCAGCATCGCGTTGACCGCCTCCATGATGCGACCCGTCGCGACGACGGAATCCTTCGCCTCCCGGATGTACGTGCCCTCGCGCGCCAGCCACAGCACGATCAGGTCCGTCTCAAGCGCATTGGCGATGTCCACGGCTAGCAGGCTCCGCTGGATCGCATAGCGACGGCACTTCGGGTCGTTGGAGGTATAGCCGCCGTCCACCGTGCGTGGGTCTTCCCACAGGCGGGGTGCGACGAATTCGGCTTTGAGCCCGTGTCGGGCCAGCGCAACGCGTACGGCCTTCGCCTCACGGATCGTCTTCTCCGGTGTGAACTTGTTCAACCCGGGCACGGCATCGTCGTCATGAAACTGCACCGCGCCAAATCCCAGCTTGCGGTAAAGCGCCAGTTTGCGGTTGAACGGGATCGATTCCCGCACCTCCGGACCAAACGGATCGGCACCCGAGTGAATATTCCATGGACCAAACGAAAACCTAAAGACTCCTGACATGTTGCTCCTCCTCAGTGTTGACGCCGCAAAACAATCGCGGCGCTTTGTTGTTTTGCCGACTATTTCGCCCCTGTCAAATACTTCCGGGTTGCCTGCAGCGACTTGGCATGATCCGCCATGGCCGGGGCGTACTCCAGGCCGAACGCCCCGGTGTAGCCACCCGCCTCGATGCGGCGGACGATCTCGCGGTAATTCAGTTCCCCGTCCATCAATTCGTGCCGCCCCGGAACTCCGGCGCTGTGGAAGTGGCCGATCACGTCCAGATTCTCCCCGATGTTGGCGATAACGCTGCCTTCCATGATCTGCATGTGGTACACATCGTACAGCAGCCGCAAATGCGGGCTGGCAATGGCGCGCACGATCGCCGCCCCCTCCGCCGAAGAATCCAGGAAATAGTTGAAGTGATCGGTGCGAGTGTTCAGGCACTCAAGAAACAGCACGAAATTGTGCTTCGCCGCGACGGCAGCGGCCCGCCCCAGCGTCTCCTCGAGATTCCGTCGCATCTGATTACGCGAAAGACCCGGCTGCACATTTCCGGTGCAGGTGATGGCCTTGCGGCAGCCACAGGCCTTAGCGAAGGCGATCACCTCCTCCAATCGCGCGAGATACTTCGCCCGGTCCTCCGCACGCACCAGCGCCCCGCCGAGGCTGCCGTCCGGTGAATTGACCACCATGTTGTTGATCGATACGCCGGCGGCGGCGCAGGCCTTCTTCAACGTTTTCGCGTCCTTGGCGCCGGCGGCGCAGTCAACGCCGTTGAAGGTGCCGTCATGAAACCAGAACTCCACGCAGTCGAAACCGCAGGCCGCGATCTTCGCGATGCGCTTTTCATACGGCAGTTCCGTAAACACCATTTCCAGACATACATCGTATTTCATCGTTGTCTTACTCCCTTGCAGTTGTGGCCACGTCGCTACTTCAGCAGCGCCTCCCCCACCTTGCGGATGCCCTTGGCGATCATATCGCAATCCTCGTCCGTAAGCTGTGACGGTATGTCGAGGTGCACCATGCCGGCGAGCAGGTCATTTGTCCTGGGACACATATCGGTGCTGTAATGCGCGGGGGCATCTCCCTTGTAATGCGGGCAGCGGTAAGGGCACCCCTCCGGCGTGGGCGTGGCTTGGGAGAGCACATGTTTCCAGTGACTGTAGATATGCCAGTCCGGAATGCCCTTGTTGAATACCCCGGCGGCGGCTACGCCTTCCGCCTGCAGCGCCGACACAAAGGCGGCCAACTTGCTGCGGTCATTGACGCTGAACATCAGACAGATGGCCGTAT
Organism: bacterium; assembly: GCA_037128375.1. GTDB lineage: Bacteria > Verrucomicrobiota > Kiritimatiellia > CAIKKV01 > CAITUY01 > CAMBRF01. The sequence goes on along the minus strand of JBAXWO010000126.1, from coordinate 4,266 downwards.
CGCCGCGCTCGTCGTTCGATCGGCGGAAGGTCAGCCCCTTCACCGTCCTGATCTGGTCCATGATCCGTTTCCGATTGGCGCGCATCCGGGCGAGCAGTCCTTCCAGCCGTCCGAGCTGGGCGAGCATCACCGCGCCGGTCAGTTCGCTCATACGGTAGTTCACGCCGCAAAACAGTTCGCCGCGATAACGCTCTTCCCCGAAACGGTCCGGACGCCAGCAAGCTGCCGTGTCATGATAACCCATCAGCCGGTCATAAAGATTCGGGTCGTCCGTCACGCAGGCGCCGCCTTCGCCGGCGGTGATGATCTTGTGGTACTGGAAGCTAAAACACCCGATGTCGCCAAAGGTCCCGAGCCGCTTCCCCTTGTAGGTGCCGCCGCAGGCCTGCGCGACATCCTCAATCAGCTTCACGTTGTGCTTGCGGCAGATGGCAACGATGCGATCCATGTCGCACGGCGCACCGCGCATATGCACGCAGATCACCGCCTTCGTGTGCGGCGTAATCTTGCGCTCCAGGTCGTCAGGATCCATGGTCAGGCTGTCGTCAATCTCGCAGATGACCGGAATCGCCTTGGCCGCGACAATCGCCGCGCAGGAGGCAAAGAAGGTGTACCCGTTGACGATCACTTCGCTCCCGGGCCCAACGCCGACGGCGACCAGGGCGTCGATCAACGCAGAGGTGCAGTTAGTGACCGCCAGGCAGTGCTTCGCGCCCATGTGCGCCGCAAAAGCCTTCTCAAACTCGTTCACCTTTGAAGGAACGTCCTTCGGCCCGTAGTAGCGGAATAGATACTTGCGGTCCAGGACTTCCATCACCTGGGCCTTCTCCGCCTCGCCGATATCCAATCCACCCGGATACATCGGAATCGTCGGGGTGGTTTTCGCCTTGGGTCCTCCGTCAATGGCCAGCTTTTCCGTCATCTCCTACTCCTCCTTCAGGGGTTCTCTATGAAGGTGCGGACTGTAGCTTAATAGCATTGATCTGCAAAGCGTAATCCACCTAAACTGCTACCGCATGGGAGCCCGCGAGGCCCCGCCCCGGGGAATTTCTACCGCAATCAGACGCAACAAGGCCCGCCCCCGGTTGGTGGCGGTGTGGGACGTGCCGGCGCGTATGTAAAAACTGTCGCCGGCTTTGATTTTTACCGGCGACTGGCCAGGCACCTCCAGGGTCAGCACGCCCCCCATCACCAGGCCGCAGATATCCGCCGGGTGACGCTCTTGCTCCGCGTTCCGGGTGCCCGGTCGGTATTCCTCGTAGGTCATGACGGCCTGGATGTCCCGATGGCTGGGAAAGAGGAACCGCCAGACTTTATCGCCGTCGTCGAGCGCCTGCATGTCGGCCCGGCGCTGCACGATCACGTCAGCCTTAGCGGTGGCAGCGGCGGCGAAGAACTCCATGGTGCTGGTGTCGAGCGCTTCCAGAAGTTTCAACAGCGTGGCGAGGGTCGGCGACCCACGCCCGGATTCGACCCTCGCGAGAAAGCTCACGGCCACGCCGGATCCCTTCGCGAGCGCCCGCAGGGAGAGCCCGCAGCGTTTGCGCAATTCCCGTATTCGTTGCCCGACATCTTCCGGCTTGATCATATGGGTGTTCTCCGTTTCGCCCGACCTGCAAGGCCTGTTAAACACTATCGGCCTACAGTAACGTGCCCGCCGGCAAATGACAACAGCCTAACCCGCGTCGGGCCGACGCGGGCTACAGTAGCCGACCTCGGCCCCCGGTCGGGCAGACGATACTCGCAGAGCAGACCCGAACGCCACAGACCGCAAACGCGCCCTCTATTACCCATTCCAGGATTTGTGCCGGTTCCGCAGCGTCCACAACCTTGACGCGCCCCCCACGAGGCGCCCACGTTCCCGGGTCCGTGGCACCAAATATGGCGAAGACGGGAATCCCTACGGCGGCGGCCAGATGGGTCACCCCTGAGTCGTTCCCGATATAGTGACGGCAGTTTCGGAGAAACCCCGCCAGTTGGACCAGGTCCAACCCCTTGAGTTGCGGAATGCCCGGAGCCAGGACCGCCAGCCGCTCGCCCATACCACCCTCCGCATCACCCAACACGAACACCGGCCGCATAGGCCCCGCCGTCCTCATCGCGTTTGCGAGTTGCGCGAACCGCTCCAGCGGCCAGTTCTTTCGTAGACTGCCGCTGCCAGGGTGAATGGCTGCCACGTCCCCTCCCAGCGCTTCAACACGACGGGCGCCGTCCCGGACACAGTCCTCCGGCAAATCCAACCGCGCCCCCTCCCCCTGGATGCCCGCCACGCCCAACTCGGCAAGAGCCTCGACAAAATGATCGATCGCATGACCGCTTCCGACCCACGGCGTGCCGGTCACGATTCGCGGGATCCCCGCCTCGCGCAGATGGCCGACGACATACCCCCCCGGGTCGTGAAGAAAAGAAATGGCGAGGTCGAACGAACTCAAAAAACTGAACTGCTCCCGGGACAGGCCTCCTGAAGGCCCAAACCACTCCGCCGCCCCCCTTGAATCCAGTGAGACGAGTTCATTGACCCACTGCCCCGCCAGCGCCAACCGGGACTGGGGAGGATAAGCCGACAGCACGATTGAGGCCGCCGGCCAGGCAACGCGTATGGCCTTCAGCGCCGGAAACGTAAGCAAAAGGTCGCCCAGCGCCCCGCCTCGAATAACCAGAATTCTCGCCGGCATCATCTTTGCCTCCATGGATGGGCGCAATAATCCATTGTCCTTTGGCCTGACTTCAAGCAGAATTCGCGGCCATGAAACGCATGCTGTCACTCCTGCCGCCCTTGCTCTATATGGCCCTGATCTATTATCTCTCAGACCGGCCAACTCCTGAGATCCTGCACAAAGCGCCCCGTTTGTTTGGAATGAAGGTCGTTCATTTACTCGAATATGGCCTATTGGCCATTTTGTGGTTCCGGGCTCTCCGTCACGCCACACCATGGTCCTCCCGCGCTTTGTGCCTCCTTTCCGTGGCGCTGACCTTGGCGTGGGGCATTTCCGATGAGATCCACCAGTCGTACGTGCCGGGCCGCACCGCACGTGTTGGAGACGCCGTTACGGATCTGGTCGGCGCCGTCATAGCCGTCTGGTTATGGAGATTATGGATAGGCCACCGAAAAACTTAGACCGGGACCTGTGGTCAGCGCTTTTATCCGTGCCATCACCGCAGATCTTTGTTACAACGCCGCTCGCAACGACTTGAGAGGAGAATCATGATCGAGATCTCTATTGTGGTGCCAATCTATAACGAGGAGGAATGCCTGGACGCGCTCGTTTCCAAGCTGCATGACGCCATGGCCGCCACCCGGCGGTCCTATGAGATTGTCCTCGTGGATGACGGCAGCAAGGATGGGTCCTGGGATAGAATGATCTCGCTCTCAAAGCAGTATCCCTGCCTGCACCTGATCCGGTTTCGCCGAAACTTCGGGCAGACGGCGGCCATGAGTGCCGGTTTCAACGAGTCGCACGGCCAAATCATCATTACCATAGACGCAGATTTGCAGAACGACCCGTGCGATATCCCGAGGCTACTGGAGCAGATTGACAAGGGATTCGATGTGGTAAGCGGATGGCGGCGCGATCGCAAGGATGCGTTCATTAACCGCCGCCTTCCCTCCATTCTGGCTAATGGGCTGATCAGCCGGATCACCGGCGTTCACCTGCATGACTATGGATGCACGCTCAAAGCCTACCGGCGCGAGATCGTGCAAAACATCCAACTTTACGGCGAATTGCACCGGTTCATTCCCGCGCTGGCCAGTTGGGTGGGCGGGCAGATTTCCGAGGTGGTCGTCACCCATCATCCACGGCGGTTCGGAACATCGAAATACGGCATAGGACGCACCCTGCGGGTGGTGCTTGATCTCGTTACCGTCAATTTTCTTTTGCGCTACAGCACCCGCCCGATCCATGTTTTCGGGAAGTGGGGACTGATCTCAGGTTCGCTTGGGATCTTGATGCTCGCCGGGATCGTTTTGGCGCATGCCTCATTCCGCATCTTCGGAACGGAGGTCGGCGCCGAGCTGGTTAAACGGCCGTTCTGGGTCATCACCCCTTTCATGTTGATTTTCTTCGGCCTCCAATTCATTTCCATGGGATTGCTCGCCGAACTCCAAATGCGCACCTACCACGAGTCCCAGGAAAAGCCCATCTACGTCATTCGCGAGAGCCGGGATGTTCTGGAGACGGCCTTATTCCAGCATGCCCAAGGAAACCATCGCATTTAAGGACGCATCCCCCATTCTCTTCGAGGTATTGATCCTCTGTTACCTTC
>JBAXWO010000125.1:0-6909 GCA_037128375.1 bacterium | reverse complement strand
CTCTCACACTCCGCCGCCTAGAGCCTCCTCAGCCCCTGGTATTTGGAACCGCTGCAAGGGTGATCGGCACCTTGACATATATCCGTCCACGGGACATAATCCGATTCGTTTTCGAGAAAGGACGCGGCATGCACCCGAAGATCAACCATCTCATCCAGTTGCAGGAACTTTCCCTTATCCGTGCCGAACAGAAGGCTCACCGCCACGGACACCGTCTGGATGAACTCGATACCTCCATTGCCACGCTGACTGGCGAACTGCCGCCAGATGTTCAGGCCCTCATTCTCCGTATGCAGAAGCGCGATTCGATCATGATCGTGCCCATGACCAGCGGCATCTGTAACGGTTGCGGGATGCGGTTGCCCACCAGCCATGTGCAGGCGGTGAAAGTGTCGGAACACATCCAGGTCTGTCCTATCTGCACCCGGATCCTCTACTTTGAAGACGGGCTACCCCGCAACACCGGCAAAGCCCCACGCCGCACCGAACCGCGGAAGGTGGGGATCGCCCGTTTTTCGGCGCCGACGCTCATGATCCCGAAACTTAAGGCGGCTACGCGTGATGAGGCCATCGCCGAGATGGCCGGGAAACTGCAGGAGGCCGGATTCGTGGATGACGCCGGGAAAGTGGCCGAGGGCGCGCTCAGGCGCGAATCGATTGTCAGCACGGCCATGGACCACAGTATCGCGTTCCCACACGTCAGGGGGGTCGAGGGCGGCGGACTGACCCTGTGTCTCGGGCTCAGTGCCAAGGGCATCAAGTTCGACGGGCATGACAAATCGCTTGCGCGCATCGTTTTCTTCATGGTCATCCCGACGGCGGCGAGCGCTTTCTATCTCAAACTTCTGGCCGGGTTGGCTGAGACCTTTTCCGATGCCGATGCCCGCAAGGCGCTGATGGCGGAGGAAACTCCCGAGAAACTCTGGAAGGCGCTGACCAAGCTCACCAAGAAGACCATTGCCTGATCCGCCCTCCGCCCAAAGGGTGTGCGGGACAGCGTCGGTTACCGCCGCCGTAAGCGCGCCACGAATCGGGCCATGCGGACGGTGGCTTCCTTGATCTCCTCCAGGTCGGTCGCGTAGGCACACCGCAGGAATCCCTCGCCACAGGCCCCGAAGGCGCTGCCGGGCACACAGGCCACGTTTTCCTCATCGAGCAGGCGCAAGGCGAAATCCTTCGAACTCAGCCCATAGTCCCCGATGTAGGGGAAGACGTAGAAGGCGCCCTGGGGCACATGACAGGGCACGCCCATCTCATTCAAGGCGGCACAAATGAAATTCCGGCGCTTTTCGTAGGCGCTGCGCATTTCCTCGGTGTCCGTCTGGGTTTTGAGCGCCTCCACGGCGGCCAGCTGGCTGATGATCGGTGCGCACATCATGATGTACTGGTGGATCTTCATCATGGCCTCGCTCAACTCAGGCGTGGAGCAGGCATAACCCAGCCGGAACCCGGTCATGGCCCAGCCTTTCGAGAAACCATGCAGAAAGATGGTGCGTTCCTTCATGCCCGGGACTGCGGCGATACTGGTTCGTTCACCCTCGTAGGTCAGCTCGGAGTAGATTTCGTCCGTAATGACGACCAGGTCATGCTCCCTGGCAAACGCCGCGATCTCCTCGACGTCACGTTGCGCCAGGGTGGCGCCGGTGGGATTGGTGGGAAAATTCAGGATCAACGCCCGCGTGCGCGGGGTGACTTTTTCCTCCAGCATGCGGCGCGTCACCCGGAACCCGTCCTCACGACGCGTGGATACGGCCACGGGCACACCGTGGGCGAAGCGGATTTCGGGCGCATAGGAGACGAAGCAGGGCTCATGATACAGCACTTCGTCGCCGGGTTCGATAATGGCACGAATGGCGAGGTCCAGAGCCTCGCTCACTCCGACGGTGATGAGGATTTCACTCTCGGGATGGTAGTCCACACCGAACATCTTCCCGATGTAACCCGAGATGCTGCGGCGCAGTTCGATCAGGCCCCGGTTCGAAGTATACGTGGTGGCCCCGCGATCCAGCGCGAACATGGCCTGTTCACGGATGTGCCAGGGCGTCACGAAGTCCGGCTCCCCGATGCCCAGGCTGATCACATCCTTACGGGCGCTGACAATGTCGAAGAAGTCCCGGATCCCGGACCGGGGAATATCGCGCAGGTAGCCGGCGACAAAATCGCGGTGGGGGGGCTGGTTCTTTTCAGGGTGAGACTTTGAGTCGCTCATGAGGCTTCTCCACTTCCATCATTATGCCGTTATTCTTGTATGTTTTCAGCATGAAATGCGTGGCGGTCGAAACGATGCCCTCGATGGTTGCCAGTTTTTCGCTAACGAAGAACGCCACTTCCTTCAAGTCGCGTCCGGCCACGACAGCCAGCAGGTCGTAGGTGCCGGACATGAGGTAGACCGATTCCACCTCTGAAAACTTGCTGACCCGTTCCGCGATACGGTTGAACCCGCCTTCCCGTTCCGGCGTCACCTTGACTTCGATGACGGCCCGCACGAGACTGACCTCGAGTTGATCGGTATTCACGATGGCCTGGTAGCCGCGGATAATTCCGGTGCGTTCGTACTCGGCGATTCTGGCCTTCACCGATTCCTCGGTCAGGTTCAACATGCGGGCCAGGTTGCCGGGTGATTCCAGCGCGTTGTGTCTCAGTAGCTTGAGGAGTTCGTCCATATGTTGCTCCGTCCGTTTTACGCAGGTTGCATTCTCTTTCAAAACCCGATATCAGTAACATTTCGGTGAGGGAAGTCAACGGGGAACGGGTGGGTGCCATGTCGCTATTGAATGTCAGAATCGTATTGGTGGGGCCTCTTTACGGAGGCAATGTGGGGTCGGCATGCCGGGCGATGGCCAATATGGGGATCCGGGATCTTGTGCTGGCTGCGCCTTCGAGTCAGCTTAACCATGCCGAGGCCCGTATGATGGCGGTGGCAGCGGACACCATTTTCGAGGGGCGCCGGGAAGTGGCCACCCTGGCGGAAGCCGTGGCGGATTGCGGTCTGGTTATGGGAACGACGGCCCGTGCCGGTCTCTATCGGGCCCATTGTAAAACACCGCGGGAATGGACGCCGCAGATTCTGGAGGCGGCAGCGGGCGGCAAGGTGGCGCTGGTGTTCGGGCGGGAGAATTCCGGCCTCACCAATGAAGAGATCGCCCTGTGCACGAACCTGATCCAGATCCCGTCTTCGCCGGACTATCCCTCCATCAACCTGGCGCAGTCGGTCATGCTCTGCTGCTACGAACTGTTTGTCGCCGCAGGCGCCTTTGTTCCGCTCGGGGAGATGAGCGCAACATGCCCCACGGCCACACGGGAACAGATGTTCAAGATGTGGCGCGAGATGCTGCTGGAGATCGGGTTCATGAACGAGGACAAGGCGGACCACATGATGCTGGGGCTTCGCCGCATCTTCTCCCGTGCGCCGTTGACGGAGGACGACGTCCGGATCCTTCTCGGTATTGCCCGCCAGACGCTCTGGAAGGCGGGGCAGGTGTAGGGTGCGCCGCTCTCCGCTCCCCCTGTAAGAATCCAGTTGAAAATGCAGGTGTCACCCCCATAATCATCAGCTCGACCGGGCGATGCCGGATCACGGATCAAGTTAATGAGGGAACCCATGGCGGACGCAAAGCAGAATCCTGAGGTGGAAGTGATGGAGCAGGAGGCGAAACCCGGGAACAAGAGCATCATGCCGGCGCGTTATGTGTTCCCCGAGGTGCTCCCGATTCTGCCGCTTCTGAATCGCCCGCTGTTTCCCAAGATGATGGTGCCGCTGATGGTGGAGGATGGCCCCCTCAAGGAGATGGTGGCCAAGACGGTGCAGTCCTCCACCAAGTTCATCGGGTTGGTTCTGGCCCGGGAAGTGGCCAACGGAGAAGAACGGCAGATCCCCCGGAAGGCGTCGGAACTTCATGAAGTCGGCGTGATTGCCGAGATTCTCCAGGCCAGCCAGTCCTCCACGGAAGGCGCCATTCAAATCATGGTGGGGGTGTTGGAGCGTTTCCGGATACAGGAGATCGTGGCGGAGACTCCGTACATTTCGGCCCGCGTCAGCTATGTCATCGAGACGGAGATGGCCGACAATGACGAACTCAAGGCCTATTCCCTCTCTATCATTACGTCGATCAAGGATCTGCTGCAGCTTAACCCCCTGTTCAAGGAGGAACTGAACCTTTTCCTGAACCGGTCGAACATCAAGGAGCCCGGCCGGCTGGCGGACTTTGCGGCGGCCATGACCACGGCCGGCGGGAAGGATCTGCAGGATGTCCTGGAGGCGTTCAGCATCAGGTTGCGTATCGAAAAGGTGCTCCTGCTGCTGAAGAAGGAAGTGGATATTTCCCGGCTGCAGGTGAAGATCAACAAGCAGATCGAGGAAAAGGTTTCCAAACAACAGCATGACTTCTTCCTCAGGGAACAACTCAAGGCCATCAAGAAGGAGCTCGGTCTCGTCAAGGAGGGCAAGGAGACGGAACTGGACGAGTTCAAGGAACGCCTTGCCAAGTTGACGCTGACCGACGAGGCGCGGGAGCGCATTAACGAGGAGATGAGCAAGCTCAGTGTGATGGAGCCCCATTCGCCGGAATTCACCGTCAGTCGTAACTACCTCGACTGGCTGACGCTGCTGCCCTGGGGAGTCTTCAGCAAGGATAGCTATGACATCAAGAAGGCGACCGGCATTCTCAACGCCGATCATTACGGGTTGGAGGATGTCAAGATGCGCATCCTCGAGTTCCTTTCGGTTGGCATCCTGAAGGGAAACATCTCGGGCTCGATCATCTGCTTTGTGGGGCCCCCCGGCGTCGGGAAAACATCCATCGGGCAATCGATCGCGCGCAGCATCGGGCGCAAGTTCTATCGCTTCTCGCTGGGCGGCATGCGCGATGAGGCGGAAATCAAGGGGCATCGCCGCACCTACATCGGGGCGATGCCGGGTAAATTCCTCCAGGCCATCAAGGTCTGCAAAACGCAGAATCCCGTCATCATGCTCGATGAGGTGGATAAGATCGGTGCCAGTTTCCACGGCGATCCGGCGTCCGCCCTTCTGGAAGTCCTGGATCCCGAACAGAACAGGGACTTTCTCGATCACTATCTGGACGTCAGGTTCGATCTTTCCCATGTCCTGTTTATCTGCACCTGCAATCAGCTGGACACCATTCCGGCGCCGCTGCTGGACCGGATGGAGGTGATCAAGCTGGCGGGCTACATCCTCGAGGAGAAGATTCAGATCGCCAACAAATACCTGATTCCGAAACAGCGGCAGGCGCATGGGTTGACCCCGCGCCAGCTCGTGGTCGGCGAGCCGGTATTGCGGGCGATCATTGACGGTTATGCCCGGGAGCCCGGTGTCCGCGGATTGGAAAACCAGATCAAGCGACTTTGCCGGAAGGCCGCCAAACGGATTGTCGAGAAGAAGGCGACCCAGGTGGTGGTGAGACTGAAGGACCTCAAGACGTATCTGGGCCAGCGGTTGTTCTCCGAGAACGATCCCTTCAAGAAACCCCGGCCCGGCGTGGTCATGGGCCTGGCGTGGACCAGCCTGGGCGGCTCGACCCTCTATATCGAAGCCGTACGGGTGGCCTCCAAGAATCCCGGGTTCAAGCAGACCGGCCAGTTGGGGGGCGTCATGGTGGAATCCTCCGAGATTGCCTACACCTATGTGCGCTCCTTTCTCAACGACCATCCCAAGGTCAAGGATTTCTTCGATGCGAATTTCATTCACCTCCACGTGCCGGCGGGCGCCACGCCGAAGGATGGGCCCTCCGCCGGTATCACCATGGCCACGGCCCTGTACTCCCTGGCGATCGGCAAGCCGGTCCGGGCCCATTACGCCATGACGGGCGAGCTCTCGCTGACCGGGTTGGTGCTGCCCATTGGCGGCCTGAAGGAAAAAACGATTGCGGCCAAGCGGGCCGGGGTGGTGGATTTGATCTTTCCTGTCGAGAACAGGAAGGATTTTGAAGAGCTTCCCGCGCACATCCGCAAAGGCCTCAAGCCGCACTTTGTCGCCACCTTTGGCGACGTGGTCAAGTTGTGCTTTGCCTGATCAGGCGCGGGACTGTTCGGCGCGGCGGGTCACACGCATGACTTCCTCGATGCTGGTGTCGCCCCGGAGTGCGCGTTTCCAGGCGTCTTTGCGGAGCGTGACAAACCCGTCGACCTCGGCCTGATGCCGGATTTCGTTGGAGGGGCGTTGCTTGACGATCATGGCGCGCAGGGCATCGTTGATCACCATGATCTCAAAAATGGCCAAGCGCCCGTGATAACCGGTAAAGCTGCACTCGGGGCAACCGCGCCCCTTGTAGAAGGCGGCCCCCTCCACAACCCCGGGCAGGGTCTGGCTGAGTTCTTCCAGGACGGAGTCGTCCGGTTCCATCCGCTCCTTGCAGACCGGGCAGATCCGGCGGACTAGGCGCTGGGCGATGACCCCCTCCAGGCAGGAGGAGACCAGGTACGGCTCGATGCCCATATCGGACAGGCGCGTGATGGCGCTCGGGGCGTCGTTGGTGTGCAGCGTGCTGAAGACCAGATGGCCGGTAAGCGAGGCCCGCACGGCGATATCGGCCGTGTCCGAGTCGCGGATTTCACCGATCAGGATGATGTCCGGATCATGCCGCAGGATGGAGCGCAGGATGGTGGCGAAGGTCAGGTCGATCTTGGGATGGACCTGGATCTGGTTGATCCCTTCCATCTGGTATTCGATCGGATCCTCGACGGTGATGATCTTCACGGCCTGGGTATTCAGGCGTGAAAGGGTGGCGTATAGCGTGGTGGTTTTTCCGCTGCCGGTGGGGCCGGTGATCAGAATGACGCCGTGCGGCAGGGACGAAAGGGCCTCGATCACCGGGCGCTGGTCCTCGCCCAGACCGAGATGCTGAGGGTCGATGAACATCGCACTGCGATTGAGGATACGCATGTTGACGGTTT
>JBAXWO010000124.1:0-6914 GCA_037128375.1 bacterium | reverse complement strand
CAGGGCGCGGGCGAGCACCAGGCGGCGCATCAGGCCGCCGGAGAGTTCGCCGACACGGGCGGTCTCGCGATGGGCCAGACCGAAAAACTCCAGCAGGCGGGTGGCCCGTTCGCGGGCGACGGATACGGGAATGCCGAAGAACGTGCCGAATACCTCCAGGTTCTGGCGCACGGACATTTCGGAGTCGAGATTGTTATCCTGGTGGCAGACCCCCAGCCGGGCGCGGATGTGGCGCCAGTCGGCGGTGACCTGCTTCCCGAAGACTGTCAGCGAGCCGCCGCTCAAAGGGGAAAATCCGTAGATCATCCGGATGGTGGACGTTTTGCCGGCCCCGTTGGGGCCCAGGATGCCGAACAGTTCGCCGCGCCGTACGCCGAACGAAATGTCATTCACGGCCACAAAGGAGCCGAAACATTTCCGCAGGTTCGCGGCTTCAATGACGTTGGTCGACGCTTCCGGATTCACTGATGAACTTCCTTTCCTGACTCCGGCGCACTATATCCGAGATTCATCCGGATGCCACGCCGGAATAGTGCCGGGGATTGTCTTTGATGCCTGCATGGGGTACGTTCTGCGGGCAACTTGTGAGGAGAGGATGAAAACGGGCGTCTTTACAGTACTGATGGTCGCGATGTGCGCGCTTTGCCCCGAGGCATGGGCCGAGGGAACGGGCACGCCGCCTCCCGATATTCCCATTGCGGCCATGCTGGAGGCGGGAAGCCTGCTGGAGCGGATTCAGAACCCCTCCGTGAAGACCTACCTGCAGAGAAGGCTGGATAACATTCTCGCCCTGTCCAATGTCGCCGAGCGGGTGTCCCGGTTCGATGGTTTTTTCGGCGAACTGCAATCGGCGACGCCCGTCATCCCGGCGCCGAAAACAGGGGTCGCCGTGACGGGCTCCCTGGCGGCGACCAACGGATCCGCCGGCGCAATGGATGTCGAAGCCCTGAACCTGCTCACGAAATACGCCTGTATTCTTTACGACCTGGAGAACCGCGGGTTCGATGTGGTGCGCCGGGAACTGCTGGACAACATTAATGCCGCCGGGCTGCAGCCGGAAACCATGGCGATGTTGCGGCAACTGGTGATGATCTGTGATGAGGCGGAACGTTCGCTGAGTAACCTGGCGGGGATCAAGGAGGACAGCGCCGCGGAGACACGGGCGTTGTGGTGGCAGAATCTGGGCGCCTATGGCGCCACCAGCGTCGCGACGGGCGATCCGCTGCCGCTGCTGCAGGCGGCGGCGGGCATTGTCAAAGGCCAGCAGAAGGTGACGTTGGATAAGAACCGCAAGATCGACGCCGAAATACAGAACCATCGCGGGCGACTGGTCAATTTCCTGTTCGAACTCAACATCCGGCGATCCAGCGCCAAGGCCGCCCTGGGGCTTGATGAGACCGAGTTCCTGACCAAGGAAACGTACGATGCCTTGCAGCGCGCGCTGTTGGACCAGGATCCCCAGGGGCGGATGGCCACCCTGCGACAGGGCGCGGTGAAGTGTCCCGCCTTTCGTGAAGGGCTGTATTACCTGGCGGCCGCCCACCATGCCGCGGGCCAGTTCGAGGAAGCCGAACGATGCCTGCGGGAGTTGACCGCCCGCAAGTCGGTCCTGCTGCGCGCCGACGGGTTGCTGGGCGGGGCGTATGACATCCTGGCGGATTACAGCCTGCGCCGGGGGGATGCCTCCAACGCCGTCATCCTGGCCCGGCAAGCGTTACAGAATCAGCCGGAGCGCGGCAGCGCCCACAACCATCTGGGCCTGGCGTTGATGCGGCTTGGAGACGCGCCGGCGGCGGCGAGAAGCCTCAGTCAGGCCCTCCGCCTCGAGCCTGAGAATGGCGCCTATTGGTGGTCCGCCGCCCAACTGGCGGCCGCAAACTATGGCAACGACGAGGTGGCGCTGACCTTTCTCGAGGCGGCCATCCGGCGCGGTTTCAGCGATTTCACGGCGGTCTATGCCTGCGAACCGTTGCGGACGGCGGTGGGATCGCCGCGCGGTCAATGCCTGCTGCAACCCCCACTGACGGTCCAGTGCAGCCGGACGCTGCTGAACGAGCAGGTGGTCGTCAGCAATCTGGCCGCCTATACCCTGACCGATCTCAGGATGACCCTGGTTCTCACGAATGAATCGGCGGCAGGGCGGCGGCAGGTGACGGAAATGGTCCGTCATGTGGCGGCGCTGTCGAACGGGGAATCCGTGGTGATGAGTTCCTCGCGGGCGACTCCCACTGGAACGCGGAGTCTCATGCACCTCACGTATACGTGCGGAGAACATCCGGCGCGTATTTTCGAGACGACGGCCGGGAACAACGGTCCTCTGCCGGATGAGCCCGCGGGAAAGCCTCTCCAATCCGGTCAGCTTCGGGAACGGCTTCTGCGGCTGGCTGAGGCCCGCGAGGCCCCGCGGAAGTGAATATGGTGTTGACGGATTTCCGCCAGTCTCTAGAGTATGCGCCCATTGAGTTGAGAATCATTATTTTGGGAAGGTAGGACATCATGATCGTATCGACGCAACAACTGTTCAAGCACGCCTATGGCAAGTATGCCATCGGGGCCTACAACATCAATAACCTGGAGCAGACGATGGGCTTGTTCCAGGGCTGTATCGACAGCAAGGCTCCCTTCATCATCCAGCTCTCCAAGGGCGCCCGCCAGTACACGAACAAGGCGATGCTGGAAGCCATGATTCGCGCCGCGGACGAAATCTTCCCTGACGCGATCTTCGCCGTGCACCTGGATCATGGTGACGAGGCGACCTGCATGGATTGCATCGCCAGCGGGTTCTACAGCTCCGTCATGATCGACGCCAGCGCGGAACCGTTTGCGAAGAACATCGAGATCACCAAGCGCGTGGTCGATGCGGCACACGCCAAGGGCATTTCCGTGGAAGCGGAACTCGGCAAGCTCGGCGGTGTGGAAGAGCACGTTTCCGTTGCCGAGTCGGATGCCAAGCTGACTGATCCCGTCCAGGCTGAGGAGTTCGTCAAGAAGAGCGGTTGCGATAGCCTCGCCTGCGCCATCGGCACCAGCCACGGCGCCTTCAAGTTTGCCGGATCCCAGGGGTTGCACTTCGACGTGCTGACGGCGATCCAGAAGCGCCTGCCCGGCTTCCCGCTGGTCATGCACGGATCCAGCAGCGTGCCCCAGGACGAAGTGGCCCGCATCAACGCCGCCGGTGGTCAGATCAGCGGCGCCAAGGGCGTCAATGCCGACGAATTCAAGCGCGCCGCCACCCTGGGCGTGACCAAGATCAATATCGATACCGACGGCCGCCTGGTGTGGTGCCGTGTGCATCGCGAGGCGTTCCGCGACGATCCGAAGAACTTCGACCTGCGCCCCCCGGGCAAGGTCTTCATGAAGGAGTACGCGAAGTTCATCGCGCATAAGAACGAGAAACTCGGCAGTGCCGGGAAGCTCGACGACGTGCGGAAAGTGGTCTGATTCCGGTGCTTTGACGGGGGCGTTTTGCTTGGAGGCAAAACGCCCCTTTTGTTTTTCGGAAGGCGGTGTTTCCGGCTTTCCGCTTGAGCCGCCCTCTCTGAGAGGCTACCTTGCCGCCATGCCAACCCGTGTGATCCTGACGAGCTGCCCCGATTATGCCGACGTGGCCACCGCCCTGCCGCGCCTGCTTGACAAGCTTGGCGGGATGGGGGCGTTTGTCCGGGCGGGTCAGTCCGTGCTCATCAAGCCGAACCTATTGACCGACGCGCGACCCGACGAGGCGGTCACCACCCATCCCGAAGTCGTGCGTGCCGTGATCAGGCTGGTCAAGTCCACCGGCGCGAACCCCTGGGTGGCTGACAGTCCGGCGAATGTGGCGGATCTGGCCCGGGTATGGGAGCGAACCGGTGTCCAGGCGATATGCCGCGAAGAGGATGTTCCGCTGGTCAACCTGGAGAAAGCCGGATCCGAACGGTTTGAGGTGGAGGGCGTCCAGTTCACCATTGCCCGGCCCGTGCTCGACGCGGACGCCGTCATCACGGTTCCGAAAGTGAAGACCCATCTTCTTACCGGATACACCGGCGCGGTGAAGAACCTGTACGGCGTGGTGCCGGGCCTGCAGAAAACCAGCCTGCATAAGCAGTATCCGCGGATGGACGATTTTTCGAAGATGCTGGTGATGGTGTTCGGGCGCGTCAAACCGGTGCTGGCGATTGCCGATGGGGTGGTGGGCATGGAGGGCAACGGACCGTCCGCCGGCACGCCCGTCCGCCTGGGCTATCTGGCGGCATCGGCGGATTCGGTCGCGTTGGATGCGGTGCTGTGCCGGACCCTGGGGCTGGAGGCGCGTCAGGTGCGGCATCTGCAGGAGGCGCATCGCGCCGGGTTGGGCGAAGTGGACCGGGATCGGATCACGGTGGAAGGCGATGGGCTGGCGGCGCCGGGGCCCCGGAAGTATTGCCTGCCGGATACCGTACCCACGCACCTCATTCCGCGCTGGGCGGCCCGGTTGGTGAAACCGCTGATCTGGCACCGGCCCGACTTCACCGCACGCTGCGTGTTTTGCGGGCAGTGCGTGAAGGCCTGTCCTGTCGGCGCCCTGCGGATTGAGCGGGGGCAGCGGCCGATCCTGACGCCGTCGACCTGCATTGCCTGTTGTTGCTGTCATGAGATTTGCCCGGCCCGCGCCATTGAAATGCGGGGCAGTCCGCTGGTTAAACTGATCGGAAGATTGAGGCCAAAACGATGAAAACTCGCCTGAAGCACAGGGTGGAATATGTGGTGCTGCGCGGGGTGGCGGGGCTGGTGGGGGTGTTGCCCTACCGTGCGGCCCTGGCGGTGGGATGGGGGCTGGCCGGGATCGGTTTTCATGCGGTCCGGTTCCGCAGGCGGGAAGCCGAACGCCGTATTCGGGAAGTGTTTGGCGGACGCTACACCGACCGGCAGGTGCGGCAGATTGCCTGGCAGTCGCTGCGGAACCTGCTGTTCACGGCGGTGGATATCATCCGGACACCGTCCACGACCCTGGCCTTCCTGAAGGGGGTGGCGGACTACGATGAATTCCTGCGGCAGGTCGCCACGCACCATGCGACCGGACGCGGCGCGATCATCGCGGTGCCGCACATGGGGGCCTGGGAGTTGCCTGGTCGGGCCATGCTGTTGAGTGGGCTGCCGCTTTTTTCGGTGGCGGGCAAGCAGCGGAACCCGTTGTTCGACCAGTATCTCAACACCACGCGTGAGCGGTCAGGCATCCCCATTACCATGCGGGGTGCCTCGACGCTGCGCGCGATCATCACGCGTTTGAAAGCGGGCGACTTTCTGGCCCTGCTGCCGGATGTGCGCATGCGGACGGAGGCGGTAAAGGTGCGGTTTCTCGGGAAAGAGGCGAACCTTGGGGCGGGCATGGCCTTGTTTGCGCGACATGCCGGGGTGCCCATCTATCCGGTGATCGTTACACGTGTGGGATGGGCGCGTCACGCCGCCAGAATCTACCCGCCAATTTTTCCTGATCCCTCACTCGACAAGCAGGCCGATGTCCAGCGCATGACCCAGCAGGTGATGGACATCATTACCCAGGCCATCCTGGCCGATCCCGGCCAGTGGTTCTGGTACAACAAGCGCTGGGTCCTCGAGCCGGTGAAAACTGAAGGTGCAGCCGATGAAAGAACGTAAGATGATGGAACAGGCTTCGCCTGTGGCGGTTTTCAAGGGAAGGCAGGTCCGCAGAACCCTTCATGAGAACGAATGGTGGTTTTCTGTCGTGGATGTCGTGGGGGCACTGACCGATAGCGCGAATCCTCGCGATTATTGGTTCAAAATGAAGATTCGGGAGAAGGCCGAGGCGGGGGTTGAGTTGTCGACAATCTGTCGACAACTGAAACTGGAATCCGCAGACGGCAAGAAATATGAAACCGACTGCGCCAACACGGAAGGCATTTTCCGCATCATTCAGTCCATTCCCTCGCCCAAGGCCGAGCCGTTCAAACGCTGGCTGGCGAAGGTGGGGTTTGAGCGCATCCAGGAGATCGAGAACCCCGAGTTGGCCACCAAGCGGACACGGGTGCTGTACAAGCTCAAGGGATACAGCGACGACTGGATCGAAAAGCGCATGCGCGGGATCGCCATTCGGGAGGAACTGACGGACGAATGGCAGAAACGGGGAGCCGACGAAAGAACCGACTACGAGATTCTGACGGCGGAGATATCCAAGGCGACTTTTGGTGTGACGCCGACGGAATACAAGGCCATTAAGGGGCTCAAGCGCGAGAATTTGCGGGATCACATGGACGATTTCGAACTGATCTTCACCATGTTGGGGGAACGCTCGACCACGGAAATTCATCGTCAGGAAGATTCGCGCGGGATTCCGAAGCTGCAGTCCGACGCCCGGGCCGGCGGGCGGATTGCCGGGAATGCGCGGAAGGCGCTGGAGAAGCGGCTGAAGCGCCCCATTGTTTCCGGTCGCAACTACGTGCGGCAGGAAGAGGGGCGGAAGCGCGTGGAAGTGGGTGATTGAATTGGCGATGGATGGGAGATGAAGAGTGCCATTACCTCGAAAAAGAAGCGATAGCCGACAGCAATCGTGTGTCGTGAAACACGAGGATTGCTGGGCAAAGACCATGGAAACTGGTCAACCCGGCATTTCGGTCCGCGACCACTGTCTAAATGTTGGATGCGTGGCGGAAGTCCTCTTGTCGCAGGTGTTGCCTGCCGTCAGAGCCCTTCTGCCGGCTAGCGGTATCGCCACGCTTGCCGCCTTGCACGATGTCGGCAAGGTCTCGCCGGGATTCCAGTGCAAGTGCCCGGCATGGATGAAGCAACACGGTTTTGGCGACAAGACCCAGGCGTGGACCGTGGGTAGCGTGTCGGACCACGCCAGAGTCAGTCAGTATGCCCTGCAGCAGCACTTGTCCTTGGAATCGCCAAACCTGTGGGCGGCGGTGGTAGGTGCACACCACGGTAGACTCAAAGGG
>JBAXWO010000123.1:0-6925 GCA_037128375.1 bacterium | reverse complement strand
TCTCCCTGGTGCTGGCGCTCCATAACGCTTGGATTCTTACCTCCTATTACTGATGAGCGAAGACAACCATACAACCCGCCCGGGCCGTTTGGCGGCGTGGCGCCGCGCCCTGCGCCCGCACCACGGCATCGCGCTTGTGCTGTTCCTGGGCATGGTGCTGGTCTACAACAACTCCGTTCCAGGGGGATTCAATACCGTCTATGAAAACCGGCGGTTTTTCGACAGCGACGGCGAATTCATTACCCGCCAGTTCAACCAGGGCAAGACCTTTACCCATAACGATCACCTGCTGTACCACGTGCTCGGGCGGCTGTTGTATGACCACGCCGACCGCGTTCCCTTCGTGGCGCAAAACCCCGTCAGCGCCCATAAGGCGTTGAGCGTGGTGGCCGGCGCGCTGGGGATCACGCTGTTGTTTCTCTTTGGGCGCCGGATCACCGGCCGTAGCTTTCCGGCGCTGGCCGCGGCGCTGTGGATCGGCGGTTGCTCGGGCTACTGGTTTTTCTCGGCCACCATCGACACCTACCTTCCCAATCTCTGCGCCGGTATTCTGGCTTTGGGCCTGGCGTTGCGATGCCTGCGCGACCAGCGGCTGTCCAGCTATGCGCTGCTGGGCGCGGCCATGGGTCTGGCCTTCCTGCTCCGGACCGACTCGTTTCTGCTGGGCAGTCTGATCCTCGTGGTGGCGGCGGGCCCGCGCGACCGGATTCCAGCGCGCCTGGCGGTCTGCGCCGCTGCCGGCGCCCTGATCAGCCTCGCGGGTTATGGCTGGCTCGCGCACACTTTCTACAGCGTCCCGCCGACGGACCTGGTGGCGTGGGCTCTCGGACATGTGAACCGGCCCGAGGCCGCCAAGGAATGGGGGGTGCTGTCCAATCTCTCCCTCTCCAGCCTGCACCTGGCCGCCTTGAACCAGTCGCTGTACGGCGTGATCCTTCCGGGCCTGTATCACGTTCGTTCCCTCCAGGTGATCACCGTCATGGGAACCGTCAAAACCGGCGGGCCCGTGTTGTGGATCTACCTTGTCTTCATGGTTCTCGTGCTGGGAGTGGCCCTGGTCCGCGCCGGGCGCGCACTGAAAAGCCGGTTCTGGCCGCCTGCGGTGATGATGGCGCTGGCGATCCTCTGGTTTTTGTCGCGGGCGTGCTTCTATGCCTGGTGGGACCCCAAGGATCCGTTCCTTTTTGCCGTCCTCAGCCTCCCTGCGCTCTGGCTCCCGCTGCTGCTCTTTATGGCGGCAGGACATGAAGAAGGGTTCAGGGTTCAGGGCTCAGGGGATGACATTCTGGACACAAGACGGTTGGACTTCCCGAACCCCGAACCCCGAACCCTGATTTCCTGGATCCGGCGTAACGGTCCGGCCTGTCTGGTGTTCCTCATGGCCATCCTGATCTGGATTCACAATCTTCTGGCCATGGTCATTCCTCTGCGAACGTTGTGAGTCTTGACTTACCCCCGCCGCCGCATCACAATGCGAAACATGGAGCAGATCGTATTGGATCCCCGTTTCCAAGGCATCGCCTTGACGCAGTTGGCACTGGTGGCTGCCATCGTGGGTGGCGCGGTGTCCGGCGTGGTGGTGGGCTGGCTCTGCAAGCGTAATGCGGGGTTGGCGCTTTGCACCCTCATGATCGGCATCATGGGCGGCCTGCTGGTGGGAACGGGCATGAGCCGGTGGCTTTATATCGCCCAGGACGGTTCCGAGCAGGTTATCCAGGCGGGAGTGCGCGCCCTCGGGCCCGCAGCGCTGGCCGGCCTGGCGGGCTCGACTCCCACGGCGCTGCTGATCTCCAGCCTGGTGATTCACATCACCCTGCGCCACGTCAGGAACCGGCCGCCGCGGGTGAAGACCGGACTCCGGGCGGCGGCCATCGGCATGCTCGCCGGAACCCTGACGGCGCTGGCGCTCCTGCTGGTGTGACCCGGATGATGGTGCGTCCGCCCGTGCCAGCGCTCCCACGCCTCACAGGACGGTGACCTTGACCCCCGTTTGATCCACATCGTAGTCAAAGAAACGCGCCAGGCGATTCGGCGGGAACTCGGTCAGGTGCCGGCGGATATGGCGGGCCGCCTCGGGATCGCGCGCCACCAGGAAAATGAATCCACCGCCCCCGGCGCCCGGGAGCAGCCGGCCGGCGGTCCAGCGGTTCACGCTCTTGAGCAGCGCCTCGATCTGCGGGTTCGTGGAACCGGGATCGATTTGTTTCTTGAGCGTCCAGTACCGTTCGATTCCCTCGGCGAACGCATCCACGTTCTGCGCGTCCAGATTCGCCTTCATCTCCAGGGCGGCCGCCTTCAGCTCATCGATCGTGCTGAGCGTTGCCGGATCCCGCGCCAGGTACTGCCTGACCACGTTGTGCAGAATATGGCGGGCCATGCGTTTCTGGCCGGTGAAATAGAGGAGGGTCCGTTCCCGTAACGCGCTGCCCGGACGAAGGTCGAACACCGCCCAGCTCAGGCTCACGGCCTGGTCCGCTCCACGCTGGGTGCGGATCAGCTTGACGCCCGGAATCATGCCGCCGATCTGGTCCTGCCAGCCGCCGCCCGTGCACATCCTCTGTTCGAGAATACTGGTCAACGCGATCAGGCGGTCGGTCGAATACGGCTCACCCAGAACGCGCCCGAGACAGGCCAGCACCGCCGTGCCCAGAATCGAACTCGTGCCCAGCCCGGATCCCTTCGGCAATGCGGAGAAGATGTTCAGGTCCAGGCCGCCGCCCAGTACCGCCAGCCACTTGCGTAGCGGAACCTCCGGGCGCGACGGGCCGATTCCCGCCAGGACCAGCGCCGCTTTCGGCAGCGCCGCCCAATGCCTGGGGTCGGCGTGATTCAGGAGTTCCGCCGTGGTGCGAATGGTGATCCGCTGGCCCAGGTCGATGCTGGAAAGCCGGATGACGCCATCGGGATTGAGTTTGGCCATCACCTGTACCGGGTACTGTCCGTTCAGGGTAATCGCCGCGTTGACCACCGTGCCGCCCAGTTCCGTGCTGATCGGGGGGGTGTCCGACCAGCCTCCCGCAAAGTCCAGCCGGACCGGCGTGGTCACCCACACCACCTGATCGGGAAGCACCGCCGCCGGACGGGGCTTATGCGACAGTTCCACCGAACGCGCTACCGCGTCCGCCACGGCGGTGAACGCGCCCTGACCCAGGGCGGCAGGCGTGGCATATCCGAACTGCTCGCGGCAAAACGCGGGCTGGATCCGGTGGCGCTCGACGATGGCTTCCCCCAACCGCAGCAGACGTGCCCGGAACAGGGGCTCGGGCCGGCGCACCAGGGCCTCGGCCAGTTGCATCAACGCCAGCCGCGCTTCGTCCTTGGATCCGATGGAGTCGACAATGTCCGCCGCCGGAAGGCGATCGTCGGCGAGCACCCGGTCGGTTAGCGTCGCGAGGGCGATGGCGTTGGACTTCGGCATGGGTTACCCCTTGAGAAACGCGGCGATGGAGTCCACCACCCAGGCGGCCTGGGCTTCGGTCAGTTCCGGATAGATGGGAATGGCTAGCGTTTCCTGTGCGGCCTTTTCGCTCTCCGGGAATGAGCCCGGCCGGTTCCCCAGATAGGCAAAGCAGGCCTGCAGGTGGAGCGGAACGGGATAGTAGACCTCCGCCCCGATCTGCCGCGTCTGCAGGAAGGCCCGGAGTTCGTCGCGACGGGGAACGCGCAGCACATACTGGTTGAAGACATGCCGGTTGGTGACCACATCCGGCAGTCGGATCCTGTCCGGCGCCACCAATCCGCGCGCCTTCAACAGGCGATCGTAGCGCGCCGCATTGGCCTGCCGCTGGGCGGTCCAGGCGTCGAGATAGTTCATCTTCACGGTGACCACCGCCGCCTGCAGGGCGTCCAGTCGGAAATTGCCGCCGATGAGCTGGTGGTAATACTTCGGTTCCATGCCGTGAACCCGCAGCATGAACAGCCGGTCGGCGCGCACCTTGTCCTGGGTGGTCATGGCCCCGCCGTCGCCGGCTCCGCCCAGGTTCTTGGACGGAAAGAACGAGAAACAGCCGTAGGTCCCGATCGACCCTGCGCGCCGGCCCTTGTACTCGGCGCCGATGGACTGGCAGGCGTCCTCGATAACCACCAGGCCATGGCGGGCGGCGATGGCCATGATCGGATCCATGTCGGCCATCTGCCCGTACAGATGGACGGGGATGATCGCCTTGGTGCGCGGCGTCACGGCGGCTTCAAGGCGCCGGACATCCAGGTTGAAGGTCACGGGATCGATGTCGACAAACACCGGGCGCGCGCCCACGCGGGCCACGGAACCCGCCGTCGCGAAAAAGGTGTAGGGAGAGGTGATGACCTCATCGCCCGGCCCGATGCCTTCCGCCATGAGCGCCAGCAGCAGGGCATCCGTGCCGGAGGCCACGCCCACGGCGTAAGCGCAGTTCGAGTAGCGGGCGATGGCTTCCTCGCAGGCTTTAACCTTCGGGCCCAGGATGAAATACTGGGACTCGAACACCTCCGCCACGGCGGCGTCGATTTCCGGGCGGATGCTCTGATACTGGGCTTTAAGATCCAACAAAGGTACGTTCATGAATGATACTCCTGATACCACTTTACGAATTTGGGGATTCCCTCGGCAATGGACGTCGTCGGGCGGAAACCCAGTTTGGCTTCCGCCTGCGAGATATCCGCGTAGGTGGCCTCCACGTCCCCGGCCTGCATGGGCAGAAACGTTGTCTTCGGCTTCACGCCGAGGCTGTCCGACAACACGCGGATCATATCCATCAGGTTCTCGGCGTTGTGGTTGCCGAGGTTCAACACCTCATAGGGCGCCAGGCCGGGGCGGAACAGCGCGGCCTTCACCCCCGTGACGATGTCGTCGATATACGTGAAATCCCGCCGCATCCGGCCGTGATTGAACACCTGGATCGGCCGCCCGGCGAGCATGGCCTCGGTGAAGAGCCACAACGCCATGTCGGGGCGCCCCCACGGTCCGTAAACAGTGAAGAATCTCAGTCCCACGGTCTGCAGTCCGAAAAGATGCGTGTAGGTATGTGCCATCAGCTCGTTGGCCTTTTTCGTGGCGGCGTAAAGGCTGATCGGCCTGTCCACCGGATCGCTCTCGCTGAACGGCAGTTTCGTGTTGCCGCCGTAAACGCTCGAACTGGAGGCGTAGACCAGGCGCGGAACCTTCGCATGGCGGCAGGCCTCGAGAATGTTCACGAAGCCTTCCAGATTGGATTTCTGGTAGGCGAGGGGATGGGTGAGCGAATACCGGACCCCGGCCTGCGCCGCCAGGTTGCAGACGGCGTCAAACCGATGCTCCGAAAAAATCCTTCCCAAAAGCGGCGCGTCGCAGAGGTCGCCCTCGAGGCCCGTGTAACCGGGCCGGCCGGTCAGGATGGCGTGGCGGTCCCGCTTGAGCTGGACGGAATAGTAGTCGTTGAAGTTGTCCAACCCCACCACGGTGTGCCCTTCATCGAGCAGGGCGACGGCCAGGTGCGATCCGATGAATCCCGCTGTTCCTGTGACCAACACGTTCATAGAGATAATCCTTGTCCCAACTCGCGCAGGCAGGCCACGATCCGTTCCGCGGTACGACCGTCCCACAGCGGCGGACGGTGTTCGGCCCGCGGCCGCTCCGCCGCCTTCCGGAATTCAGCCCGGATCTGCTGGACATCGTTGCCCACCAGTACGCTCACCCCGCCGTGTTCCACCAGGGTCACGGGTCGTTCCGTGTTCCAGCGCAGGGTCAGGCAGGGGGTCCCCAGCACGCAGCACTCCTCCTGGAGCCCGCCGCTGTCTGTCAACATCACCCGCGCTCCCATGGTCAGCCTCAGCATGTCGTGATACCCCAGCGGCTGGGTGAGGATCAGACCGGGACAACTCGTCAGGTCCTTCCATAGTCCATGGCGTTCCAGTTGCTGGCGTGTACGGGGATGAACGGGCCAGATCAGGGGCATGAGCGGCGCCACGTCCTGGGTCAGGAACTCGACCAGCGGCTTCATGACCACCGCCTGATCCACGTTGGACGGACGGTGCAGCGTCAGCACGGCAAAGGTGTTGTCCCGCAGGGGGGGAATCGGCGCGCAGAGGCCGGGGAGGACCTGTTCCCCGGCTATCGCTTCGGGCTTCAGTGCGGCGGCCCTGGCCCGCTGCCGTTCAAGCGTATCGATCATGATGTTGCCCACCCGCCGGATCCGGTTTTCAGGGACCCCCTCCTTCAGGAGGTTGGCGTCGGCCAGCGCATCGGTGGTGAACAACAGGTCCGACAGCCGGTCGGTGACCATGCGGTTGATCTCTTCCGGCATCTCGAGGTCGAACGATCGCAGACCCGCCTCGATATGGGCCAGCTTGACGTGTTCTTTCTTGGCGGTAATGGAACAGGCGCAGGTGGCGTTCACATCGCCCACCACGATCACCCAGTCCGGCCGGTGTTGCTGCACGACCTTTTCGAAAGCGATCATCGTGCGGCCCACCTGTTCGGCGTGGGAGCCCGAACCGATTTCCAGGTGCACATCCGGCGCGGGGATAGTCAGATCCCGGAAGAAGGCGTCCGACATCGTTGCATCGTAATGCTGCCCTGTGTGGACCAGGAGGTGGTCAAACCGGTCAGGAAACCGCGCCAGTTCGTGGACCAGCGGTGCGATTTTCATGAAGTTCGGGCGGGCGCCGACGACGGACATGATTTTGACTTTTGGGGCATTCATGCGGCCCCTCTATACCTTGACAGGGTGGGGGTTGTCGAGCGCACAGAGGGATCCATGAGCTCACGAGGGCTACAGGCGGCGAACAAGCCGCCCGTGGCGGGGAGTTCCTTCCCGGCGGCGTTCGTCGGAGGCACAAAGGCTCAGCGGCTCATCTAAGTTTATTATCAATGCGTCAAGTGGTTGGTGGGCGAGGGGGGACTTGAACCCCCAAGCCTTGCGGCACAAGATCCTAAGTCTTGCGTGTCTGCCAATTTCACCACTCGCCC
>JBAXWO010000122.1:0-6927 GCA_037128375.1 bacterium | reverse complement strand
CCCGCCGTCACTCAACAATCCACGCTCCGCCCTCCCCCATATTCGGAACCGCCGGCATCGCGGCTTTGATCTTGATCGGTCTGCGCGCCTCCTGTACATAACGGGTTCACGCGTTTTGCAGATCCACAGCGGCGAGGGCGGGGCTCCATGATTACGACTGACGTCTACACCAAGAACGACCTGCTTGACCTGACTCCGCGACATACCTCGTTCGTGGGGGTTGATTCTGATGGCTGCGTCTTCCCCACCATGGAGATCAAGCAGAAGCAGTGTTTCCACAGCCTCATCATCTCGATCTGGAACCTTGAACCGCTGGAAAGATTCGTCCGCGAAACCGCGGAATTCGTCAATCTGCAGTCCTGTCATCGCGGCCAGAACCGGTATCCCTGCCTCCTTAAGACCTTTGAGCTTCTAAATGACCGCGCCGAGGTCAGGAACTCGGGGGTAAAACTGCCAGCCACCGCTCCGCTCAAAAAGTATTGCGAGTCAGGACTGGCGCTGGGCCACCCGACGCTGGAGGCGTATGTCCGGGAAACCCGCGACACGGAAATGGAAAGGGTGCTGACGTGGAGCAAGAGCGTCAATGCCCGCGTCGCGGCAGTCGTCAAAAATGTCGCGCCCTTCCGCTGGGCGATTGAGAGCCTGGAGGATATTCGCAATAATTCGGATGCCATCTGCGTCTCGCAAACGCCCACCGAGGCGCTGGTCAGGGAATGGAAGGAACATCGCCTCCTGGGATACGTCCGGGTGATTGCAGGACAGGAACTGGGAACCAAGTCGGAACATCTGACCATGGCCACACAGGGGCGCTATCCCGCCGATCGGGTGCTGATGATAGGCGATGCGCCGGGCGACCTGAAAGCGGCCCGCCAGGTGGGTGCCCGCTTCTTCCCGATCGACCCCGGACACGAAGAGGCCTCCTGGGAGCTATTTCACAAGACCGTTTACAACCGTTTTCTGGGCGGAACCTATACCTCCGGAGAGGAGAACGCCCTGGTGCAGCGTTTCGAGGCTCTGCTGCCCGACACGCCGCCCTGGATCAAGAGCCCTTAAGGCGAAAGGAACCCGTCATGCCCCCGCATCCCTCCCGCAAACAGATCCAGGTCCTCGTCAGCGGCGTGCTGGAAAAAACACCCCTCGTGGACCTTCATACCCATCTCTACGACCCGGCCCTCGGACCCGTTCTCCTCTGGGGTATCGACGAGTTGGTGACCTACCACTATCTGGTGGCCGAGTTCTTCCGCGCCCGTCCGGATTTCAGCACGGATACCTTCTGGGCGCTGTCCAAAATGGACCAGGCCGACCTGATCTGGCGCGAGTTGTTCGTCCTGCGCTCCCCGATCTCGGAAGCCTGCCGCGGCGTGCTGACCGTGCTGCATCGCCTGGGCCTCGAAACCAAGGTTAAGGATCTCAAGAAAGCCCGCCGTTATTTCCAGAAACGGAACGCACGCGATTATGTGGATCAGGTCCTGAAGGAATCCCGCATCAAGCGGCTTTACATGACCAATGACCCCATGGACCCGCTCGAGGCGCCGGGCTGGAAGAAGGGCTTTGACCGCGACCCCCGGTTTCTGGGAGTCCTTCGCCTTGACAGCGCCATCATGAACTGGCCGGAGGGCGCGGCGCGCCTGAGGGCCATGGGCTACGCGGCTGATGACGGCCTCACCGGAAACACCCTCAGCCAACTCCGTCGTTATCTCAACACCTGGTGCGATCGTTTTGACGCGCGATATATGGCCATCAGCCTGCCGCCCACCTTCCGTTATCCCGACCTTCACTCCCCGGTCACCACCCTCATCACCAAGGCGGTGATCCCGGTGGCGGCCGAACGAAACATTCCGGTCGCCATGATGATCGGCGTCAAGAAACTGACTAATCCAGTCCTTCGGCTGGCCGGCGATTCCGTGGGCAAATCCGACATCGACACCGTTGAGGCCCTGGCCCGCGATTTCGGCGGCATCCGTTTCCTTCTGACCATGCTGGCTCGTGAGAACATGCACGAACTGTGCATCGCCGCCCGCAAGTTCAAGAACATCACGCCGTTCGGGTGCTGGTGGTTCCTGAATAATCCCAGCCTGATCGACGAGATCACCCGTATGCGCCTCGAAACCCTCGGCCTGTCGTTTGTGCCCCAGCATTCTGATGCCCGGGTGCTCGACCAGTTGATCTACAAATGGGCCCATTCCCGCGCCATCATTGGCGAAGCGCTCGCCGACAAGTACAGCGACCTCTGCGCCGCCGGATGGATCCCCACCCAGGCGGACATCGAACGGGACGTGAAGCAACTCTTCGACATCGCGTTATAATGAAAGGTTACATCCAGGTTTATACCGGTAACGGAAAAGGCAAGACCACCGCCGCCCTGGGCCTGGCCCTACGGTCGACGGGAGCGGGCTTACGCGTCTATCTGGGGCAATTCATCAAGTGCGGGGATTACAGCGAAATCAAGATCCTGCGCTCCCGTTTCCCCGAGATAACCGTCGAACAGTACGGCAGCGGAAGGTTTATCCGGACCACCCCCAAGCCCGAACATATTCAAGCGGCTCAACGGGGATTGCAGAGCCTGGTTGCCGCCATGCGCGGCGGCCTCTATGACGTCGTGATCGCCGATGAAGCCAACACCGCTGTCCGGGTCGGTCTTTTCGCCGAGGAAGATCTTCTGGCCTTGATGGATGAAAAACCGGATCCGGTGGAGTTGATCCTCACCGGTCGCGACGCCGGGCCCCGCGTGCAGGCCCGCGCCGACCTTGTCACCGAGATGAAATGCATCAAACACTATTACGACGCCGGCGTTCCCGGTCGTCCTGGTATCGAATCCTAACGGCAAGACACACGGAGGCGACCGATGACAGCACCCACCGAAAACATCACATTGACATTCGCAGACGGTCGCCTTGTGGAATGCCCTGCCCGGACGACCATCAAGCAGATTCTCCCTTCGCCCATCGCCCCCTCGGGCCTCCCCTACATCGCCGCCCTCGTGAACAACGACCTCTCCTCCCTCAGTTACCCGCTGGAGATGGACTGTGAAGTCAGGCTCCTGACCATGGCCGACCCCGAGGCCTGGCAGGTCTTCAACCGTTCCCTCGCCTTCCTGGCGGTAAAAGCCGTCAGGGATATCTTCCCCAAGGCGGTCTTCTCGGTTGATTATGCGCTGGGCCAGGGTCTCTATTGCAGTTTCGATGAAAACGCGGACGTCGTTAATGGCGGCATCCAGGCCGGTCAGGTCCAGGCCATCCGGGACCGGATGCGCGCCCTGGTGGCTCAGGACCTCCCTATCGAGCGCAAGAAGATATCCTTCACCGAAGCCACGCGGCGCTGCACGGAAGCGGGACAGACCGACAAGTTGAACCTGTTGCGGTTCCGCAACCCGCCCCGCGTGGTGATCCATGTCTGCGGCGGCTTCTACGATCTCGCCCAGGGCCCGCTGGCCCCCTCCACCGGGACGCTTGGCAGCTTCGACCTGATTCACTATCCGCCGGGACTGGTGCTGCAACTCCCCGCGCCGGGCGGCAGCCAGGTCGCCCCCTTCAGGGACCAGCCACACCTGTTCAGGATCTTCCGCGAGCACAAAACCTGGGGGCGCGCCATGGGCGTCAGCACGGTCGGACGGCTCAATGAAATCATCGTGAACGGCGACGTCGGGGATTTCATCAAGGTGGCCGAGGCCCTTCACGAGAAGAATGTCGCCCGCATCGCCGACGAAATCCACCGGCGGCGGGACACCCTGCGCCTCGTCATGGTGGCGGGCCCCTCCTCCGCCGGAAAAACAACGTTTTCGAAACGCCTGGGCATCCAATTGCGCGTGAACGGCATGCGGGTCTCCACGATCTCCCTCGACAACTATTTCCACGGTCCCGACAAAACTCCCCGCGATGAACAAGGCGAACTGGACTTCGAACACCTGGATTCACTGGATCTCGATCTTTTCACCCGCCACATGCACGAAATCATCAACGGCGGGGAGGTGGAACTGCCGGTGTTCGACTTCGGAACCAAGCAGCGCCGATACGAGGGAAACCGCATCAGGCTTGAACGCGATGGCGTTTTGATCATCGAGGGTATCCACGGCCTGAACCCCCGCCTGTCGGAACTGCTTCCCGCCGACGCCAAGTTCGGCGTCTACGTCAGCGCCCTGACCCAGCTCGGCCTCGACAACAACAACCGCATTCCCACAACCGACAATCGCCTTCTGCGTCGCATGGTCCGCGACCATCGGTACCGCGGCCATCCGGCCCTTAAAACCCTGCGCATGTGGCCCTCCGTCCGGCGCGGGGAGGAACGCTGGATTTTCCCGTTTCAAGACCAGGCGGATGCCGCCTTCAATTCGGCGTTGGACTACGAGATCTCCGTGCTGAAACCCATTGCCGAACCGCTTCTGATGGAAGTCAAGCCGTTCGACCGCGAATACACCGAGGCCCGGCGATTGACGGCGTTTCTGGCCAACTTTATCGGATTATCCGACCGCGACGTGCCCCACACGTCCATGTTGCGGGAGTATATTGGCCGCAGCAGTTTCCGCTATTGAGCGGTCTGTGCGAGAACCGCGTTCATGCTGCCCGTGCGATAGCCTTCAAGGTCCGCCGCGACATAGAGAAACCCGACGGATCTGGCCGCCTGGACGACTTGCGCCCTGATCGTCGCCTCGCAGAGCCTTCCGATCTCCGCGGAATCCACCTCGATCCGCGCCACGTCGCCATGATGGCGCACCCTGAGTTGCCGAAAGCCCAATTGACGGAGCGCGTTTTCGAGGTGATCGACCGCCTGAAGTTTCGCCGGCGTAATCGCCGTGCCGTAGGGAATCCGCGAGGCCAGGCAGGCCAGGGATGGCTTGTCGGCTGTGGGGAGTCCCATGCGTCGGGAACACTCCCGCACCTCGTTCTTGCTGAAACCCGCCTCCAGCAGGGGACTCCGGACCCCGCCTTCGCGCAGCGCACGGCGACCGGGGCGATGGTCACTCAGGTCATCCAGGGTGCTGCCATCCACCACAACGCTCAGGCCATCTTCCCTGGCCGCCTTCCAGACCAATTCGACAAGTTCCAGCTTGCAGTAATAGCACCGATCCGGAGGATTCCCCGCAAAAAGGGGATTATCGATCTCATGCGTGTCGATCTCAACCTGCCGGATGCCGAGTTGCCGCGCCAGATCGGCGGCCTCCTTACGCTCCCATTCCGGATAGGTCGGGGAGAGGGCCGTCACCGCCAGGGCGCGCTCCTTCAAAACCTGGACCGCCACGGCGGCCAGAAAGGTACTGTCCACGCCGCCCGAGAAAGCGACCGCCACGCCCCCCGTCTCCCGCAGTAAATCCTGAAGTTTCTGAAACTTGTCTTCCACCCCTGACATAGATGATCTCCCTGTCTGACCCTGGCCGGAACCCGGCCGGAGTTTACTCCCGCACCCGTAAATGAACCGTTAACCCCACCGCCGGGAGGTTGGAGGCCGCGATCGTCCACGCCTGCCACACCGTGCTGCCGGAACCGCCCGGCACCGGCTCCATCCTCAGCGCCCACCCGTCTGCAAGCGACTCTTCCAGGACGGCACGCGGGTCTTGCCCCAACATGATGGAACTCACCACGGTTTCCATCCGCACGCGAGCACCCTCCAACGCCTGTCCCATTCCCTCCGCCCGCAGGGTCTGCACATGAGTCCGCGCCAACAGGGTCACCGCCATCGCCACCACGGCCAGGGCGATCAACGACTCCAATAAGGTGAATCCCGTGCGGCTCATATCCTCACAGCGCGGCACTGGTAATGTCAGCCGCCTCGCCAACCCCGCCTTCCTCGCCGTCGCTGCCGTAGGAAATGACCTCGCAAATCTCATTCCTGCGTCCCGGCGCCAGGTACACATAGGGGTGACCCCAGGGATCGTTAGGCAAGTTCCGGCTTTCAAGATATCCCTCCGCGGGATAGTTCTCGGGAACCGGCCCGGCGTCCGGTTTGGTGCAGAGGGCCTCCAATCCCTGCGACTGCGTCGGCACCTGCCCATGCGCCGTGCGGTACATCTGCAAGGCGGTCTGGAATATCTTGATCTGGGAACGCGCCGCCTCAACCTTGGCCTTGCGCACATACTGGTACAGCGAGAGCCCCACTGTGCCGGACAGGATGCTGATGATCACAATGGCGATCAGGATTTCAAGCAACGTGAACCCGCTTTTCCTATACATGCGTTTTCCCCTTTTTTAGACCCGCCCGACACCCGCGTCTCAATCCCCGCCGTCCTCGCCCAGTTGTCCCCCGCAGAATTTCTCATAGAGCGCGTCAAGCTTGGCCACATAGTACGGCACATTTTCGTCAGGCTCAACGGGATTCCATTCGGCCACCGCTTTCGCGCCGGCATGCACCGACACGCTCTTCTTCGTCCCCGTCACGTAGTAGGCCAGTTGGTCGCCCGACCGGTACTCGCGCCCCGATTTCAGGGCCAGCTCGTACGCCGCGCTCCGGGCCCGGCTTTTCGTCGCGACTTTTCCGGCATAAGTAGCGGGCGATTCCTGAAGGGTTTCCGTCTTCGCCAGCTCGCCCACCGGCCATTCGTGTTGTCGAATCGCCTTTTCGAACCGCGCCTTGAGGTCCGGCAGGTCCGCCTCACGCGCTTCCAGTTTGAGCTGCACCATCTCGCGCAGAAACCGCCTCTGGAACGGCTCCAGTCCCCGTGATTTCAGGGCCGCCCCCTTGATCACGATCCCGCCGTCCACCTTAAGCAGCGCGTAGTTCTTCATCTTGTAACTGAACATGGCGACATAGGTGTCGTCGAATTCCACCTCGATACCCTCGGGAAGAAAGGCCTCGAAGGCCTTCCTGAACTCCGCCTGATCGGCTTCCGTCTCCAAAGCCGGCGGGACGAAATAGATCCCGTCCGTATCGATCTCGATCGGCTGGGCCCCGTGCTCCCTCAACCAGTCAATCATGGCCTGCAGGAGCTGCCTGCCC
>JBAXWO010000121.1:0-6931 GCA_037128375.1 bacterium | reverse complement strand
TGTTTCTGGATGAAGGACGTAAAGCGCTCATGGGGCTTGCCCGAGGAAAACGGGTTATTCCCGGCGCATCCGGCAAGCCCGAAGTTCAATAGAGGGTTTTTAAGAGGGTTGAACGGTGTTGGGTTGATCAGCCAGTGTCAGCCTCCAGAGAGGGCTTCAGTTTCTCCAATTCGAGGACTTTACAAGGTTCAGACCTGAATGGCGCTTCTTCCCGAACCGCCGCCCCGTGCACACCGTCCGGAACCGAAACCTCCGCACCCTGTGGATCTCCATCTGCGCCGAATGTCGACGGGTTCGAACAGACAAAGCCGCTGGGTGGCGGTGATCTTGACGTTTCTCCCCGCGTCTGTCATGCTTCCCCCATGACATCGCTGCGTCAGACCGGTTCCGGCATGATTTCGGCCCGTTCGGGCCGAGGCCGACTGGGTTGTGCCGAAAAGCGCTTGCTTAGCCAGCCGCCCCCCATGATTGTTCCAGGCGCGGTATTCGTGCACGGAATTTCGGCGCACCGCGCCGTCATTCCCCGGGAACAATGGCGTTCCCAGGGTGTGATGAAAGGAAATACGGTGAACGTCATCGCCAAAGGCGATGCCTGGATCATCCTGGGCGGCATGAAATACCGACTGCGCACCGGTGATGCCGTGTTTATGACAAATGACACGGAATATGAAAGGGATCTCGCCAGCAGCACGGAATCCATCGATGTCATGTGGATGTACTTTGACGCGCATTTTTCCACGCACCTGAGTCTGTTTAAGCTCTACCCTCCGCCGGTCTGTCTGACTGGCGGGGCTGCACGGACCCTCCGTCGTTTGATCGGCAGCGCGATTCGCGAGTGGCGCAGCACGGATCCCGCCCGGGAGATCAGGCTCGGCAGCCTAAGTCTGGAGATGCTGGCAACCGCCTACCGGGCGCCGCAGAAAGAGGTGTTGCGCCCGCAAATTGTCTGCCCGCGACCGGCCGGCTGTCCGCCGGATAACCTGGCGCCGGTCCGACGCGCCATCGAGTTCATCGGTGGCCATTTCAGCGAACCTCTGACCTTCCGTCAGGTCCTGGCCCAAACGGCGTTCTCCTCCGGCTATTTCTGCCGACTGTTTCATCGCATCACCGGTTTGTCGCCGATGCAGTACCTAGAGCATGTGCGTATTCAGGAATCCCAGCGACTGCTCCTCAACACCGCAGCCAAGATACGCGAAGTCGCCGAACGGGTGGGATTCCTCGACCCGTACCATTACAGCCGTGTCTTCCGGCGAGTTCTGGGAATGAGCCCGGCCCATTTCAGGAAGCGGGGATCCAGTGGGTGATTCGTGGCCGGTTCGGACGGTTGAACATGACCTTTTTCAGGTCATTGTTATCGCAGGCCAGTCCAATGCCCAGGGATGGATGGGTGACGGCACCCAGTACCCGAAGGATTTGGCAGACGACAAGATATCGTTCCGCTGGATGATTCCAGGACCCAACTCTTTCTTCTGTGGCGCCAGCCAGTATGGAAAGGGATGGGAGAGCCTGGGGCCGCAAAATGGAGTTTGCGGCCACGGGAATCCTGCCTTGCACTTCGGACTTGAAGTCGCAATGGCCCGAACACTCGCCAAGGCCGGCCACAACTTGGCCGTCATCAAGGTTACAGTCGGTGGAACCAGTCTTTATGGCGACTGGCGGCAGCCGGGCGACAAAGGCATTACCGACCAGATGCTGGAAGAGGTAAAGAAGGCCATGGTAGACATCCAGAACGCCGGACGAAAAGCAAAGATTAGCGGATTTGTCTGGATCCAGGGCGAGAGCGACGCGGATACCGACCAGCATGCAGCCAACTACAAGGATCTCCTTACAAAACTGATCTCGGGGCTTCGAAAGGAATGGAAGGAACCGGAGTTGCCGGTGGTCGTGGGAATGGACGAACAACATCCCGGACCTGCAGAACGCCCACAGGTGATTGAAGCTCAAAAAGCCATAGCCAAGGCCGATCCCAACGTGGAATGGACATCCATGGTAGGACTGCAGAAAGCAGACATATCCCACTTGAACAATGATGGCCTTATCAAGCACGGCGAGCGAATCGCTGAAGCCATGTCCAGACTCTGGAAGAAGAATAACCGGTCTTTTTCAGGTCAATAGCGTCCATCCGAAACATCAACCCGGTCCATGGCTGTGCGCCGATGTTTCCCTTATTATTACGCGCATGGACGTCAATGATTCACAACACGGAGCGAATATGAGCGAGACGGTGTTGAGTCGGTTTCAGAAAGTACTCACTGGCAAGAAACCCGAAGATCGCCTGCCGCTGATGGAGTGGGCCTGGTGGTGGGATGAGACAATCCGGCGCTGGGAAGGCGAGGGAATACCGAAAGGAATGAACGAGGCCCGGACCAAGGCGCATTTTGGTCTCGACGTGGATTGTCACCTGACCTTCGGGCAATTCAGCGCGGGGGCCCCACCGTGGCCGCAGCACGGTCATCCCTTTGTCCACAATGAGGCTGAGTACGAGAAGTTGCTCCCCTACCTTTATCCTGATCCGCCGCCGTTTGATGTGGAGGAATGGCGCGGCTATCAGAGAGAACAGGAAGCAGGCCGGGCGATGATCTGGTTCAATCTCCTCGGCTTCTTCTGGTGGCCGCGCACCTTGCTGGGCATTGAGAATCACCTGTTGGCGTTCTACGATCAGCCGGAACTGATGCACCGGATCAACCGGGACCAGGTGAAGTATATGAGGCGTTGCATCGAGGCGGTCTGTGCCGTGGCAAAGCCGTTTATGATGAACTTCTGGGAGGATCTTTCCTATAACCACGGACCGATGCTTTCGAAGGAGCTGTTCAACGAGTTTCTCGTGCCGTACTACAACGAAATCATTCCGGAATTGAATGAGCGCGGAATCATCCCGCTTCTGGACAGCGACGGGCAAATTGAATCGATCATTCCCTGGTACGAGGAGGTTGGCATCAGGGGATGCGGTCCGCTGGAGCGGATGGCTGGCGTTGACGTAAACAGGATCAGGCAGAATCATCCAGAATGGATCATGATCGGCGGGTTCGACAAGACCGTTATGCGAAACGGTGAAGCGGCGATGCGAGCGGAGTTCGAACGGATCCTGCCGGCCATGAAGAGCCTGCGTTATGTTCCGACCGTGGATCACCAGACGCCGCCTGATGTGTCTCTGGAGAACTACCTGATCTATAGGCGACTGCAGAACGAATATGCGGAAAAAGCGGGAAGGTGACCCTGATGACATTATCCAATTTGCGGTGTGAGTACGCGGTAAACCCGATCGGACTGGACGCTGTCTGTCCGCGTTTTAGCTGGGTTATTTCCAGCGACAAACGTGGTGTGGTGCAGACGGCGTATCGTGTGCGCGTTGCACGTGCGCCAGACGTGCTGGCACGGGGAGGTGCTGACCTATGGAACAGCGGCATGGTCAAGTCGGCGGATTCGTTTGGCGTTGAGTATGCCGGGCAAACGCTGTTGAGCCGTGAACGCTATTTCTGGACCGTTGAGGTATGTGACAATCATGGCGAACGCGCGAGTGCCGAACCCGCCTTCTTTGAGATGGGACTGTTGCACCCTGCCGATTGGGCAGCGACCTGGATTGGTTTCCCCGGTGCTTGGAGCGGCAAGGGTCTGCTATTCCGTCGCTGCTTTGATCTGAAGAAACCGGTAAGCCGGGCCAGGGTTTATGTATCCGGGTTAGGGTACTACGAACTAAGAATCAACGGATGCAAGGTGGGTGATGCTGTTCTTGAACCGGCACCGACTGATAATTCCCGGCGTGTGCTCTATTCTGTTCACGATGTGACGGGTCTTGTCAGAGAAGGAGCGAATGTGGTTGCTGCGATGCTCGGCAACGGCTGGTATGGGGCCCCAAAACTCCTAGTGCAAATGGAGATTACGCATCCGGATGGAAGTCGCACGGACATCCTTACGGGTGAACAGGCTTTTTGTCAGTGGAGCGTATGCGCCGGGCCGGTGGTGTCGAACGGTGTGTATGACGGTGAAGTCTACGACGCACGAATGGAGCGTGACGGCTGGGATGAGCCTAAGGAGGTCGGCAGTCCGTCCGCCGAACGTACGGATGGCTGGATGATTGTTAATTGTGCTGATGCGCCGGGCGGAAAGTTGGTTGCAAACTGTGCCGAGCCGATACGTGTGGTGGCAACGTTGCACCCGGAGCGACTGACGCAAGTAAAGCCAGGCGTTTGGGTTTGTGATTTCGGGCAGAACCTGGCGGGTTGGGCGCGCATTCGTGTGCAGGGGCCCCGCGGAACGCGGATCAGGCTGCGATTTGCCGAATCGTTGTATGCTGATGGCACCGTCAACCAGGACAATTTACGTACCGCACGAAGCGAGGATGTCTACATCTTGAAAGGGGCGGGCGTTGAGGAATGGGAGCCTCGCTTCACGTATCACGGATTCCGCTATGTCCAGGTCGAAGGCTGGCCGGGAGAGCCCGTGCCTGACTGCATGGATGGCCGGGTTGTTCGTTCGGACGTTTCTGACCGTGGTGAGTTCTCGTGCGACAATGAATTGATCAACACAATATACCGGAATGTCCGATGGACCGAGGCCGGCAACCTGCACGGCATACCGACAGATTGTCCCCAGCGCGACGAACGCATGGGTTGGCTTAATGACATGAGCGCCAGGGCAGAAGAATCCATTTACAATTTCGACATGGTTCGCTTTTTTACGAAGTGGCTTGATGATATTGCTGATGCCCAGACGCCGGATGGCGCATTGCCGGATACCGTCCCGTTCCGGTTCGGGTACCGGCCATGCGATCCGGTTTGTGTGGCGTTCCTGTTGCTCCCATGGCTTCTCTACCAGCATGATGGAGACAAGCGGCTGTTGAACAAACATTTTTCAGGAATGAAGAAATGGGTTGATTACCTGTTCACCCGCCGCGTGAACGGCGTTCTTCAATACAGTCACTATGGCGATTGGGCTCCGCCGGTCAACCAGGGCGAGCAGAACAGCAGTCCAATCAACCTCAGCGCGCCCGGCCCGCTTGTTTCAACAGCTTTCCTGTTCTATCACGCCAGTCTGCTGGCGCAAATTGCAGGCGTGATCGGCGAGAAGTCCGACGCGCTCGACTACTCGCGGAAGGCGGCGGAGGTCAAGGCGTCTTTCAACGGACAGTTCTGGGATGAGACCATCGGTGGTTATGGGCCGGGTAGTCAATCGTGCAACACATTGGCCCTGTATTTCGGGCTTGTTCCGGAGCATCGAGTGAAACGTGTTGTGGATCGCCTGGTGTCTGAAATTGAACGGTTTGACGGGCACCTGGCCACGGGTAACATTTGCACAAAGTACATCATGGAAGTACTTGCCGAACATAACCGGTTGGATGTTGCCTGGCGTATCGTCACGCAAACAACATATCCTGGGTGGGGCTTTATGATTGCCAGCGGGGCAACCACGATCTGGGAGCGGTGGGAACAGGCAACCGGTGGCGGCATGAATTCACACAATCATCCGATGCTGGCCTCTATCGGCGCATGGTTCTATCGCGTCCTGGCGGGAGTGAAAGTTGATGACACCGTGCCGGGGTTTGGTCGGTTTACAGTGCGAATTCCTGAAATCGACTCGTTGAATGAATCGAAAGCACGATTGGAAACGGTGCGGGGCAGAATAGACGTGGCGTGGCGAAAGAGCCGGTTTGGCTGCGTGGTCGGTGTTCGTGTACCCGTTGGCTCAGAGGCTCGGGTTCTTGTTGCGGTTCCACCGGGAGGACGATTGCTTGTTGACGGTACACTGCTGTGGGGAGCGGGCTATGCGGCCGGAACGATTGAGGGCGTACGTTCTGTCAGCGAGGCAGGTGGAATACTGGAAGTAACCTTGGGTTCGGGACAATATCAAGTGGAGGCGTCGGCATGAAGCGGAAGTATTCGGTAATTCTTGGAAATCTGGGCAACACGTGTGACCGATTCTGCAGTGGTTACAAGGAAAAGCTGTCAACGATGGTCATGCTTAAGCGGGCGGCGGCGATTCCTCACGTGGCAGGAATTGAACTGGTCGGCTCTTGGGATATCAGGCCTGACAATGTGAAAGAAATGAAGCGTGCCCTGAAAGGGTACGGGATGAAGT
Source organism: bacterium (assembly GCA_037128375.1). Classification (GTDB taxonomy): domain Bacteria; phylum Verrucomicrobiota; class Kiritimatiellia; order CAIKKV01; family CAITUY01; genus CAMBRF01. The sequence goes on along the minus strand of JBAXWO010000121.1, from coordinate 856 downwards.
GTGTTTCGATCATACCGGATGTGTTCGCTGACAAGCGATATGGGAAGGGGAGTTACAGTTCATCTGATGCCAAGGTCAGGAAACTCGCCCTGGATTACACACGGATGATGTCCGACATCGCCGTGGAACTCGATTGCGGCACAATCAATCTGTGGCCTGGCCAGGATGGCTATGACTACCTGCTGTGCGCCGATTACGAGCGGGAACGCGAGTGGCTCTGTGAGGCGGTTGCCAAGGTGGCGGATGAATATCGCGGCTTGAAGTTTGCCCTGGAGTACAAGCCGAAAGAACCCCGTACGCATAGCTACCTGGCGCGCATGGCCGACACGCTGCTGCTGGCGCAGGAAACACGGTGCCCGAATGTCGGCGTCACGATTGATACCGGTCACGCTTTCGTGGCGGGCGAAGTGGTGGGTGAATCGATCGTGCTGGCGAAACGGGCGGGAAACAGGTTGCTCCACATGCATTTCAACGACAACTTCGGCAGTTGGGACGATGACATGATCGTGGGTAGTGTCCACAGCGTATGCTACCTCGAAACGCTTTATTGGCTGGATCGCTGCGGATACGAAGGATGGCTGAGCATGGATCAGTATCCTTACCGCGAGGATGCGGCCGGTGCAATCGGAGAGAGCATCCTCTGGTTGAGGAAGTTTGATGCTATACTTCAGGCGAAGCGATCGGCAATCGACACACTGATTGCTGCCGGCGACGCGGTCAGGACGTCGGCGTTCCTGCGAAGTGTTCTGGCATAGTCAGTAGGAGATGTGGAGAAACATGAAATGATCAAGAAGAAGTGCAATATGACCGCGCGAGAACGATTCATCGCAACGCTCAACCATCAGCCGACCGACCG
>JBAXWO010000120.1:0-6948 GCA_037128375.1 bacterium | reverse complement strand
TACATCACACTTCCGAAAGCGATCGCCAAGAACAACATTGATACCACGAATACTTTTATCATCCTGCCCCGTAATGTCTTTTCCATGCTCCCTCACCGATAATGGTTCGATCCCTGTTGACGCCACAATGGCAACGCATCCGGGTGCGAATTATGCCATCTGCCGAGGCGCCCGCAGGGGCACCCTTTGAATAGCGAAGACCCGAGGCTGCTGTCTAATCGACTTTCGATCTCGATCACTTTCCGCAGTCGCAGGAGCAGCAGGCGGTCTTCCTTTTCTTCGCTGGCCGCGCGGCCACGGCCTTCAGCACCGCCGCCATCTCTTTTTCCATGGCTTCAATCTTCTTCCGGATCACGGCGAGTTTCTTAATATCGATCTCTTTTTGTGTCATGTTCTATCTCCTGTGGTTTCAGCACTTCATCCGCCCCTGACCCGTGGCATCGGTTGGGGTCTTGCAGCGACAGCGGAACAATGACCAGAAGGTAGCGCTAGTGTCAAGTTTAAGAGTTAGCTCGCCATTTTTTCATGCCTGAAGGATTGCTGAGCAGGTGTGGAAATAGTAGGCTCGCTGCATGACATCACCGGAGATCCATCCTCGCGATCCATTGCACGGCGTCAAGCTGGAGACCATCGTCAACCATCTGGTCTCGCGGTATGGGTGGACGGAGATGGGGCTGCGGATCCCGATCCGCTGTTTCCAGATGAATCCGAGCGTGAAATCCAGTCTAACTTTTCTGCGCAAGACACCCTGGGCACGCCAGAAGGTGGAGGCATGGTTCATTCAGGAGCGCATGAAGGGGTAGAGTCCGCCAACGCTGAAGTCCTATGCCAAGCATTTATTCCATCAAGCCGGCATTCCAACGGCTGCTTCGTCCGCTCTGTGCGGCCTTACACGGCGTCGGGGTGACCCCGAACCAGATCACGGCCGCCACGCTGTTGGGGGCTTTCGGGATGGGCGCGTGGATGTATGTCGGGATGCCGGCCCGACTTCCCTTTCTCATGCTCCCGGTTTTTCTTTTCGTGCGCATGGCGGCCAACGCCGTCGACGGCATGATGGCGAGGGAATACGCCATGTGTTCGCCGACCGGGGCTGTCCTCAACGAAGTGGGTGATGTGCTTGCTGATGCAGTCCTCTATCTTCCCTTTGCGCTGTTGCCTTGTGTTCGCCCTGCGCTCCCGGTTGCCGTCGTCATTCTGGCTGGCGCCACGGAAGTCGCCGGTCTGGCGGCGGTCTCCGGCGGGGCTGGCCGCCGGTTCGACGGCCCCATGGGGAAGAGCGACCGCGCCTTTGCTTTTGGTCTGTTGGGTCTCCTCTACGGGGGCGGCGTCAGGAGTCCACTGGCTTGGGATCTGCTTCTGGGGCTCGTTCTGGTCCTTCTACTGGTCACCCTTTACAACCGTTTCAGAAATGGCACGAAGGGGCAGAGCTGAATGGAGTGGCTCCAAAATCCTGTGCTGTTGCGGGCTTGGTGCGGGGTGGGGGCGCTTCTGGCGGGCGCAACGGTCATCGCCTGGTGGTTTCACCGGGCACGCCCGTCCCCGGAAACGCAAAGAACGAAAGTGCGCATCCGGACCTGGTGGTTCATTGCCGGCAGCCTTTTCGTGGCGATGGCAGGCGGCGAGCCAGGCATGGCGGTGATTTTCCTCGCGGTGAGCCTGTTGGCCCTGCGTGAGTTTGTGTTTCTTGATGCGCGTGCCCGGCGCCGAGGTCCGGTTTTTCTCGTCCTCGCCACGGGCGCGGTCTTCTACTATTCGGGTTTGGTGTTGAATTCTGGCCGCCTCCCATTCTGGATCCCAGACGTTGCCGCCCTTCTGGCCATGGGCCTTTGCCTTATCGTCGTCATGGGCGCAGGGAAGGCCGCCGCGCTTGCTCTGGCGGCCTTCCTGTTCGGCTCCATGGGCATCGGCTTTGTGGTGCGGCTGGCGCAAGTGCCAGGCGAGGGCGGGGCGAGAACGGAAATGGGATTGCGCCTGTGCTTTTTCCTTCTCCTGCTGACATCACTCAACGATGTTGCCCAATACCTCTGGGGAAAAGGGATGGGCCGCAGGAAGATCGTCCCGCGCATCAGCCCCAACAAGACGTGGGCGGGCCTGATCGGGGGAGTGATGACGACCGCCCTGTTGGCGGGGATCATGGCGCCCTGGTTCACTCCCTTCGGGTGGGAACGGGGCGTGATCGTCGGCCTGCTCCTGGGGATTGGCGGCTTTTTGGGCGATATCATGGTTTCGGCCTACAAACGGAGCGTCGGGGTGGGGGATAGTGGAGCGATCCTGCCTGGGCACGGTGGTATTCTGGATCGCATAGACAGCCTTTGCGTAACCGCCCCGCTATTGTATGGTCTTGTCTTCTTGAATTGAAAGAACCGGAGAGGCCTGTATTGAATACTCTTGTCGAGACCCCTCACACGTTTAGAAGTTGGGATGACGCCGAACTGTTCTATCGCGCCTGGCAACCTGCCTGTGGCAATGGGAAAGCCGTCATCGTGCTGCACCGTGGGCACGAGCATAGCGGTCGCCTTGGCCAACTCGTTACGAGCCTGAATCTCGAAGGGTTCGCCTGTTTTGCCTATGACATGCGTGGCCATGGACAGTCTGAGGGGGAGCGGGGCTACGCGGACTCCTATGATGTCTGGGTGAAGGACCTGAACGCGTTCATCAACCACATTCGGGATGAGTATGGGATTGCGCCGGAGAACATGGCGCTCGTTGCCAATAGCGTCGGCGCCGTGACGGCCGTCACCTGGATCCATGACTATGGCGTTACGGTCCGTTGTCTCGTTCTTGCCGCACCGGCCTTCCGTATCAGGCTCTATATTCCCTTCGCGATCCCGCTTCTTCGGATGTTGCGCGCCATCAAGCCCAAAGCGTTCATCACCAGTTATGTTCGGTCGGGGATGCTCACCCACGACCCGGCGGAAGCCCGGGCGTATGATGCGGACCCGCTGATCACCCGCAAGATTGCCGTCAGCGTGCTGATCGGTTTGCACGACACCGCCACGAGGATCCTCTCGGACGCCGGGGCCATTACCGTGCCCACACTCCTTTTCACCCCTGGAACGGACTATGTGGTTGATGGAAAGGTGCAAGCCCGTTTCCTGGCGGCCATCTCCTCCACCCGCAAGGAACAGGTCACCTTCCCCGGCATGTTTCACGCCGTCTTCTCGGAGATCAATCGGAACGAGGCCACCGTGAAGTCGAGGGAGTTCATACTCTCCTGTTTCAAGGATGAGGTTCCGGGCGGTTTGTTGAACGCCGACAAAGCCGGTTATACGCGGCAGGAATATGATGCGCTGAAAGCCCCCGCCGGACTACTCAAGCGGGCTTTTTTCGGGCTGCAGGTCCTCGCGCTCCGGACGGTGGGACGGTTGAGCCAGGGGGTTTCCACGGGATGGGCGACCGGGTTCAATTCCGGTGCCTCCCTGGACCACGTCTACCGCAACCAGGCGGAAGGCCGAACCGTTCTGGGCCGCCTGATCGATCGAGGCTATCTGAACGCCGTCGGCTGGCGCGGAATCCGGATTCGCAAGGACAACCTACAGTATTGGATTCGCCACGCCGCCAAGCGGCTTGAGGCTGAAGGGCGGCCGGTGCGGATCATGGATATTGCCTCAGGTCCCGGGCGTTATCTGCTGGAACTCAAACGTGAGTTGGGCGATTCGGTTGCCGTGCTGCTGCGGGACCGGGAACAGGCGAATCTCGATAAGGCAGGCGCGCTTGCCGCTGAATGGAAACTGGCCAATGTCCAGTGTGTCGTGGCGGATGCTTTCGATCCCAAGTCCTACGAGCGGTTCACGTTCCGTCCTAATATCGTGGTCGTGTCGGGGCTTTATGAACTCTTTGGCGATAATGACAAGGTCCGGGCTTCGCTCAAGGGCATTGCCGCGTCGATGGAGACCGGTGGGTACCTCATCTTTACAGGACAGCCTTGGCACCCCCAAATCGAGTTGATTGCCCGCACCTTGTTCGGGAGCGATGGCGAGCCCTGGGTGATGCGCCGGCGGACACAGTGTGAACTCAACGCGCTGGTGGCCGCAACAGGCTTTACGCGAATGGACTCCAGAATCGATCCCTTTGGCATATTCACGGTCTCATTGGCCAGGAGAGTGGCGTAGATGAACGAAGCCGATAAACTGCAGGCGCTGGAGACCTACTTCCGGCTGATGAGCATGAAGGGCGCCGTTGAGGTGTTTCAGGCCGCGCGCAGCTCCGCCGTGCTCGACGCTTTTGCCGACGGGCCTTTGTCGGCAGCCGCGGTTGCAGCCCGGTGCTCCCTGGACGCACGGGCGACCGGCCTTCTGCTCGATGCACTTTGCGCGGTCAATGTCCTCCTGAAGGGTGGGGACGAGTACCGGCCTGCGCCTGTCCTGCAACTTCTTTCGGGAACTTACCAGGATCTCAGCAGTCAGTACTGGGCCTATCTCCCGGCCTTTCTGAAATCAGGCCAACCCATGCAGCATATGGACAATCCGGAAGAAGGGCAGAAGCAGTATGTGGCGCAGGCGGTCTCTCTGTACTGGATGATGCTGCCCTCCGCGACGGTGGCTGCCAGGATGCTGAAGATCGGGGCAGCGCACCAGAATCTGAACATCCTGGATGTCGGCGCCGGTTCCGGGGTCTGGAGTCTTACCTTTGCCCAGCATGATCCAGGCGCCAGCGTGACGGCGGTGGATTGGCCGGGCGTTCTTGAGGTCGCCAGGGGATTTGCAGAGAAAGCCGGACTCCTGGGCCGGTTCACCGCCTGTCCCGCAAACTATCACGCGGTCGCCCTCGCGCCGGCCGCTTTCGATGTGGCGGTGGTGGCCAACGTGGCGCATCTCGAAACCGAATCCCGTTTGGTCAGTCTTTTCCGCCGCCTGCATGCGGCGCTCAAGCCCGGCGGATTCCTGCTGGTGGTGGACGTCTTTCACGGCCAGCCTGGCGGTGAACTGAATTCGACTCTCTACGAACTGGGACTGGCCCTGCGCACCGACAGCGGGCGGGTCCACGGTCAGACAGCACTTGAAACGTGCGTGACCGAGGCGGGTTTTGCCGGCGGGGTCTATCATCCGGTGCCCGCCCCGCCTTACACCATGGGGATGATCGTTGCACAGAAAGGACCAGGTTGATGAAACACAACATGACAATGAGGTTAATTGTTCTTGGATGCTTCGCACTCCTTGCTGTGCGGTCTGTCAGCGCCGAGGAGGCGAACAAAGTCGATCATGACGCCCTTCGGCACCTTCGTGTCGTCTTTCAGGACGCCGTCGCCCAGAACGATATGGAGCGCCTTCGCCCGTATCTGGCCACAAACTTTTCGATCGTGACCTTCACGGACCGGGAGTTCACCGATTTCGAAGCCTTCAAGGCTCAATGGCAGAAAACCCGTGCCGCGATGCTCGGCAAAGGCGGATCGTATCGGGTGGACCTCAATCCGGAGTACAGTGTTCTCATAGGCGACCTGGCGCTCTGTCGGGGTAATTCCAAGAACGTGCTGGTCGACAGCAAGGGGCATGAGTACACGTTCGACGCGCACTGGTCGGTGGTCTGCCAAAAACAGGATGGACAATGGAAGATTGTTCGGGGCCACAACTCCCTCGACCCGTTCCGCAATCCGATGCTGAAGCATGCGGTGCGGGGCATCATTGTCAAGGGCACGGCGATCGCATTCCTTGTCGGCCTGGTGCTGGGCCTGTCCATCATGTGGTATATTCGCAGGCGGCGGGCGGGCCACGCCTGAAAGGCCCAGGCGGGACTCGCCGCCCGACAAGACGAACGCCGCCAGCTTGGTTGCGGGAGAGGGAGAAAGACATGGACAAGACAGTCAAGTTCAAGGTCGAGAAGGAAACGAAGAACACCGTGAAGTTCGAGGAGGTTCCTGCGGCGGGAGAGCCGCCCATCATCGGGACGCTTTACGTCCAGAAATGGTTTGCGGGGAAAGCCACGGAACTGGAAGTTACGGTCAGGAAGCCGTAGAGGGCGGCCTCATGGCGTGGGTTTGGCATGAAAAAGGCCGCAACCTTTCGGCGGCGGCCTTACTTCGAGTTCGAGGCGCCATCAGCCCAGGATTGCATCCTTACAGGCCTTGGCGACGCGGAACTTGACCACGCGCTTGGCCTTGATCTTGATGGTCTCGCCGGTGGCGGGGTTGCGGCCCATGCGCGCCTTGCGGTTCACCAACACCAGTTTTCCCAAGCCGGGAAGCGTGAAGCCGTTTTTGGCGCCCTTGTAGGCCAGGGTTGCCAGTGTCTCGATTGCCAGGACGGCCTGCTTCTTGGTAAGACCCGTTGATTCCGCCACGCCCGCTACGATCTGACTCTTCGTCAATGCTTTTGCCATTCGATGAACTCCTATGAGGTTTACTTGGGGCGGACCTGCATGGTACGCCCTTCTATGGAAGGGAATATTGCATAATCCGTGAGGAATGCAATGACCTCTGTAATCCAGCAGTTATTCCCGCACGTAAGGTGCCCATAGTCCGCCTCACTGAGGGGATCAACACTGCCGACCGAATGAACGAAACGCTGGGCCGTCCGGTCAATCGAGGCGGTTTTTCCGTGACATTTCCTTTGCGTTTTATTGACCGTCTTTTGACACCCACTCCTTACGAAATATGCGACCATATTAATGGAGCGAGGGGGGTGCACCAAAGGTGCTCGGGCAAAACTCTCTATCCACGACCCCTTGGCCGGTTAGGCGCTGTCCCTTCTGGCCAAGGGGTGTCACATTTTCGGGGTGATCTCCCATGCAGGGAACCATCTACGACTTCAGGTTGCTCAAACCACCGGCATTGGTCACGTCCGTACATCCTAGTCATCGGTTGCTTTACTGATGATTCCCGGCGACACTGCCCCCCCGTGCCTGCCTGATGACCGATGATCGTCTTACTGACCAGCCCCACCTTTTCGAATATAGGACCCTGCTTTCACTGGCCGAGTAGGCCACGAATACGCAGATGGACGGTTACCTCGT
>JBAXWO010000012.1:0-17221 GCA_037128375.1 bacterium | reverse complement strand
GAGGTGCTGGCGTTGTCGCAAACGCTGTTCAACCGGCTGCCGGAAGCGTATGTTATGGGCATCCGGGGGAATGCTTTCCACGAGTTTGGGGCAGGCTTGTCGGATCAGGCACGCGCGAACCTGCAGAAGGCGGCAACCTTCATCGACCGTGTGATCAGTGACGGAAGGTTCGCGGAGTCGGAATGCGGGCAAGAACGGTAGCGCTTTATTGGGGAGACACAAGACGATGAAGACTGACAAGCGAGAGATCCTGTGCGTGGATGATGATCAGGATTTTCTGGACTCCATGCGAATCATCATCGAAAACGGCGGCTACATCGTTCGGACGGCCCACAGCGCCGAGGAAGGTCTGAAGCAATACAAGGCCGCCCGGCCGGACCTGGTCATTGTCGACCTGATGATGGAAGAGGTTGATTCGGGCGTGAATTTTGTGAAGGAGATCCGGGCGCTGGGGCCGACCCCGCCGGTCTACATGCTCAGTTCGGTGGGGGATGGCCTGACTCTGAGCACGGACTACAGTGTGCTGGGTCTTGCCGGGGTGTTGCAGAAGCCGATCAATCCGCAAACACTGATCTCGACTCTCAAGGTCAAGTTGCAGGTGCGGTAGTGCCCGTTCTCTCCGCAGTGCGCCTTCTCCATTCCTGTTCAATCCCCACAGCGTGGATTCAAGAGTCTCCGTCCGAACCGAACCCGCGTCGGGCCGACGCGGGCTACTGTAGCCGACCTCGGCCCGAGGTCGGTCAGGCGCCAAAGATCGCAGAGACTTCCGCCGCCGTCTGGAGTGAACCTTTTTGCCTGTAGAATCTTTTTAGCGTGCATTCATGGGCAGGGCGAAGTTACAGTTCACGATAGGTGGGAATTAAGCGGGGCAACAGCATGGCAACAGACAATACGGCACCTCGGCAAGAGCACGCGGAACAGGCGCTGCGCGACAGTCAGGCCATCCTCGCCAATACCTCCGGGCAGGCACCCCTCGATACGGCGATCAGTCACCGGAAGGTTTTGGAGGAGTTGCTCGATAACGAGGAACGGTACCTCGCGGTATTCAAGCACAGCCCGGCGTGGATGGTGCTGGCCGATGCCGAGACCTGGCGGATAATGGATGTCAATGATGTCTGGACGGCGAATTTCGGTCCGAGCCGCGAGGAGGCCATCGGAAAAACGCACGTGGAACTGGGCTTGATGGACGTACCCGCCACCCAGATGATCATGGGGAATGCCAAGAAGCGGATTCCGATGAAGAACGAGGAGATCGTCTGCAGAACGCGGAGTGGAGAAATCCGAGTGATGCTGGTGTCGCGGGATACGGTGGATATCCGGGGCGTGCCCTGTATGCTGGGGATGGGGATTGACATCACGGATCGCAAACGCGCCGAGGCGGAGAAACAGCGACTGCAGGCGCAACTGGTGGAGGCGCAGAAGATGGAATCCATCGGGCGGCTGGCCGGCGGCGTGGCTCACGATTTCAACAACAATATCTTCTGCGTGTTGCTTTACGCGGACCTGGTTCTGGCAAAACTGGATGCGGCGTCTCCGCTCCGGGCCGATATTGAGCATCTCCAGACGGCGGCGCAGCAGGCGGCCGAACTAACCCGGCAGTTGCTCGTCATCAGCCGCAAGCAGGTTATCCAACCCCGACCGACGGTTCTTGATGAGCTGGTCGCCAGGCAGCACAAACTCTTGCAGCGGATCATCGGCGAAGACGTCAACATCAGCCTGGATCTGAGGACGGACCGGGCACTGGCCATCGTGGATCCCTCGCAATTCCAGCAGGTTCTGATGAACCTTTGCGTCAATGCGCGGGACGCGATGCCGCAGGGGGGCAAACTGTCTCTCGAGACAGGGCTCGTTGGGGCACCGGTGGAGAAGGCGCCGTTGGGCATCGAGGTCGGCGCGCCTTTTGTGCGCGTTTCGGTGATCGATCAGGGCACCGGCATGTCGGACGATCTTGTCAGCCGGATCTTCGAGCCGTTTTTCACAACGAAGGCGGAGGGCAGGGGGACCGGGCTCGGGCTTTCAGTCGTATTCAGCATCGTGCAGCAGCATGGCGGCTGGATTGATGTCTCCACCAAACTCGGACACGGGACGCGGTTTGACGTTCATTTTCCCCAGGCTAAAACGGCCGCCCCGGGGTCGGAGAAAGTGGAGACGCCTGCGAAGGAGGGCGGAGGGGAGACGATTCTTCTGGTTGAGGACGCGGAGTCGGTGAGGAAGGTCACGCGCGACGGGCTGTGCGGTCTCGGCTACCGGGTCATCGAGGCGGACAGCATCGAGAGCGGCAGACAGGCCTTCCGGTTGGCGAAGGGCTCGATCCGGGCGCTTTTATGCGATGTGGGGCTGCCGGACGGGGTCGGGTTGCGGCTGGCCGAGGAAGTGGCTGCAGCGGATTCATCGGTCAGGATTGTGTTGTGCAGCGGCTATGAGGATGAACGGGCCCGTTCCCAGGAAATCCAGGATCGCCAGTGGTCGTACCTTGCCAAACCGTACACCCGGCATGAGATCGGCACGCTTTTTCACTCCCTTTTCCGCGCTCCCGCGCCAGCGGCGCGTTCGGTCAAGACGGTGATGGGCTCCTGAGAAGACCGTGGAAGAGGGGGTTGTTCCGGCCTCCAAAGTGCGGGTTCCAACTCACAAAACATGCCGTTTCCCTTGTTTTTATGACCTGTCCATGCCAGTATCCGGGCTTCGGAACAGCGCAGTGAAAGAGCCGTCCCGAGGGTGAAACGATGAGACATGATAGCGGGATTACGGCGGCGGGAAACTGGATTGTTGACCGCGTTAAAAGAGTGGACTGCCTGCCCGGGCGAGGCATGCTGGCCAATATCAAGGACCAGACATTCAGTCCCGGCGGCGCCCCCGCCAATGTGCTGCACGATCTGGCGCGGCTCAAGGTGTCATTTCCGCTGACGGGGATGGGCCTGGTCGGCCGCGACGCCGACGGCGAGTACCTGCGGCGCGTGTTTTCGGAACTGGGCGTGGATATCCGGGGATTGCAGGTCACGGACAAGGCCCCGACCTCCTATACGGACGTGATGAATGACGAAACCACGGGGGATCGTGTGTTCTTTCATCATCGCGGGGCGAACGCCCTGTTCAGCCCCGGCCATGTGGACGTTCGTCACCTGAACTGTCGGATTTTCCACATGGGATACCTCTTGCTGCTGGACGAGATGGACAAGGCTGATCCGCAACATGGAACCGTGGCGGCAGGTCTGCTCAAGCAGATCCAGGCGGCGGGGATATTGACCAGCGTGGATGTGGTGAGCGAGGAGAGCGACCGGTTTGCCCGACTAGTTACGCCAGCGCTGAAATACATAGATTACCTCATCCTGAATGAAGTCGAGGTCTCTCGGGTGGCGGGGTTAACGGTGAGGGATGAGCACAGGTGCCTTGACAGCGCCGCCTTGATGGAGGCCGTGGAGCGGTTGTACCAGTTCGGGAACATGCGATTGGTGGCCGTGCATATGCCGGAGGGCGTTTACATGCGCGACCGTTCCGGCCGCCGGTATTCGCGCGGATCCCTGATGCTGCCCGACGGGTATATCGCCGGCGCGGTCGGGGCGGGCGACGCCTTTTGTGCGGGAATGTTGTATGGGATCCATGAAGGTTGGGATGTGATGGACGCCGCCGGATTGGCGAGTTGCTGTGCGGCGGCCAGTTTATCGTGTCCGGGAGCCTCCGAGGGGGTAAACCCCCTGGAAGAGACCCTTGGCCTGGCCGCAAAGTTCGGGGAGCGAAAGCCGCCGGTGGCGGGGATACTATGAAGACTCGACCTACGTTTGTTGGATTTGGATTTGGCGCCATTCAAGCGGGACTCTTTGTCTATGAAGCCTGGCGGTCGGGGAATTTTTCCAGGCTGGTTGTGGCGGAGGTGGTTCCGGCCATGGTGGAGGCCGTGCGGCGAAACAAGGGGCGCTATACGCTCAATGTGGCGACGCCGACGGGCCTGGAAATGCATGAGATCGGACCCATCGAGATTCTCAACCCGAATGAAGAGTCGGACCGGTTGGCCTTGATCCAGGCGGTAGTTCAGGCTGACGAGATCGCCACCGCCTTGCCGAGCGTGGCCTTCTATGGAACGGGAAAAACAGGCGATGTGCTGGACATCCTGGCCGCCGGCTTGCGCGAAAAAAGTAACGACGCCGGCCTGCCCGCCGCCGTGGTTTACACGGCGGAAAACCACAATCACGCGGCCGAAATCCTGGCGGGCGCCCTGGAACCGCGGTTGGAAGGCGGTCTTGCGAGGGCCAGGACCCAGGTGCTCAATACGGTGGTTGGGAAGATGAGCGGTGTGGTCACCGATCCGGCTCAGATCGCCGAACAGGGGCTCAGCCTTGCGACTCCGGGTTTGCCCCGCGCCTTTCTGGTGGAGGCGTTCAACCGGATCCTGATCACCCGGATCGGGCTGAACGGGTTCCGGAGGGGGATAGACGTGTTCGAGGAGAAGGACGACTTGCTGCCTTTCGAAGAGGCCAAGTTGTACGGCCATAATGCGACGCATGCCCTGATTGGATATCTTCTGCGGGAGAGCGGGGGCGTTTTCATGTCCGAAGCCGCGCAGGATCCGGCGCTGTTGAAACTGGCGGGAGAAGCCTTCCGGTCTGAATCCGGAGCGGCCCTGTGCCGCAAGCACCGCGGGGTGGACCCGCTTTTCACGCCGGAGGGGTATGGAGCCTATGTGGACGATTTGCTCGTCCGGATGACGAATCCCTATTTGAAGGATGCCGTGGAGCGGGTCACGCGGGATACCCGCCGCAAACTGGGGTGGGATGACCGGCTGATCGGGACCATGCGACTGGCGCTGGGGCAGGGGATACAGCCGGAGCGTTATGCGCGGGGTGCGGCGGCGGCGGTCCGTCAACTTGCCGCGGCGGAAAACACGACGCCCGCCTGTCTTGTGGAAGGTTTATGGACAGACGGTGACGCGGCCCAGGCGTCCCTGGTGAGGAGCCTTGTCCTCGCGGGACGGGCGTGAAAAGACGGGTGGGTTTGATGGGGCAGGAAACAGATTTTTCCGGGGGGGTGAGGGCATGAGCAAGAAGAAAGAATGGATCCTGACGGATGTCGAGACCGGTGTCTGGCATGAGGCGTTCAGTGTCGGGGCTGAACCGGCGGGGGGCAAGGGGCGGGGAGACTGGTCGATCGTGAAGCGTACGCTTCACGGCGGGTTCACCGACGGAGTGGATGTTATTGAGGTCAATAACGGGGCGTTCTCGTTTACGATTGTTCCCACTCGCGGCATGGGGTTGTGGAAGGGGCGTTTTGACGGGTGCGAGATCGGATGGCGTTCGCCGGTGGCGGGCCCGGTTAATCCGATGTTTGTCAATCTCTGGGACAACGGGGGACTGGGCTGGCTGCAGGGGTTTGATGAATGTATCGTCCGCTGCGGGCTGGATTCCAATGGCGCGCCGGGAAAAGACAGTGTTACGGATGACCAGGGGAATACCACCGAAAGTCTGCTGCCGTTGCACGGCAGGATCGCCAATATTCCGGCTCATCGCGTGACGGTGTCCGTTCTTCAAGCAGGGGGAACGACGGAACTGGTGGTTTGTGGCACGGTGGATGAGGGCATGATGTTTTTCCCGAGCCTGCGGCTGGAAACCCGGATTTCGACTGTGGTCGGGAGTAATGCCGTCACCCTTCGCGATGAGATCATCAATCGGAACACGGTGGTTCGGGAGATGGAATTGCTTTACCACTGCAATTTCGGCGAGCCGTTCCTGGAAAAGGGCAGCCGGCTTGTGGCGCCCAGTCGCGTTGTGGCGCCGCGTAATCCGCGTGCGGCGGAGGGACTCCGGGATTATGGCACGTATCTGGCGCCCACGCCCGGCTATGTGGAACAGGTTTATTTCCACCAGCTCGGCGCCGATCGGAAGGGGAATTCCGTGGCGATGATCCGGAATAAGGCTGGGAACAAGGGGGTGGCCCTGCGGTTCAACGTCAGGCAACTCCCCTGTTTCACGCAATGGAAGAACACGGTTGGGGCGGGCGATGGCTATGTTACCGGTCTCGAGCCCGGCACCAATTTCCCGAACCCGAGGCAGGTTGAGCGCCAGAAGGGCCGGGTCATCCGCCTGGCGCCCGGACAACGGCATGTCGTTGATCTGACCCTGGAGATCCATACGACGGCGAAGGGGGTTGCCGGTGTGGAAAAGGAAGTGGTGGCCCTGAGAGGCGGAAAATCCGCGAAAATTCTGGCCGGGCTCTGACCGGTCAACGGACTATATGGCTGATCCAACCCCGTCTCGGCTTCGCGTCAATGGGCGCCCCCTGAGCGATCATGATATCCAGCGCGGACTGCGGCTCAACATTACCGCAGGCTGCATGGGCATGGTGTGGGGGACCATTGTCGGAGGCATGCCTCTCACCCTGTTCATGAAGAGCATCGGGGCCAGCGGGGTGATGATCGGTCTGGTCGCCACCGTCGGCCTGGTCGCCATGTCCCTGCAAGTCCCGGCCGCCCTGCTGGCCGACAGGTTGCCATCGCGGAAAATGTTCTGGGGTTGGACCGTGCTCCCCCACAGATTGCTTTGGTTTCTGCCCGCCGTTCTGCCGTTCTTGCTTGGGGCGGATTCGCGGTGGCTGGCGCCCGCCGTGGTGTGGGTTGTGGCCGTCAGCGGGATTTTGGGCCAGTTGGGCAGCGCGTCCTGGTGGAGTTGGATGGCGGATCTGGTGCCGGAAGGGCAGCGGGCCAGTTTCTGGGGGAAAAGGCACTCGATCGTCTCGGTGTCGAGCCTCGTTGTTTTGCTGGCGGTCGGCTATCTTCTGGATGCGTTTCCTGACCCGGGTTCGCCCCGGGGCACCTTTCTGGGATTCTCACTGGTTTTCGGGCTGGCGGCGATGATGGGATCCGCGGATGTGATCCTCCATCTCTGGGTTCCGGAACCCAAGCCGGCCAACCCGGGTGACCGCATGGGGGTCGTGGCGCGAATCCTCAAGCCCTTTGCCAATCGCGACTTTCTTTGGCTGACGCTGGCCATGGGGACCTGGACGTTTGCGATGGGAGTCATCGGGCAATTCGGGCTGATCTATCTCAGCCGTGAGCTTCACCTGAACTACACCAATCTCTCGATTCTGGCGTTTAGCGGCATGGCCGGCGCCTCGTTGGCCGGTGTGATGTGGGGCTACGTGATGGATCGTGTGGGGGCCCGGAACTTCGGGGCCATCATGATGATGCTGGCGCCGTTATTGAATGTGGCGTGGTTCTTTCTGCGCGCGGGGAATGTGCCCCTGCCTCTGCCGGGGCTGCCCTCCTTCGAAATCAGCCAGATCATGCTGGTTTTGGTGGCGAATAGTTTCTTTGCCGGATTGATCTATTCCGGCGTGGGCTTGTCGCAGGTCAGCCTGCTGCCGGCCCTGTCGCCGCCGGAGGGGCGGACCCTGGCGATGGCCGCCCATTGGAGCATGGTGGGTCTGATTGGCGCCCTGGGACCGCTGGCCGGCGGGAAAATGATGGATGGCCTCGAGGCTTGGAAACTGTCCCAGGGTATCCATTGGTCGCTCCCAACGGGGGTTCCGGTGAGTTTCATCCATGTCCTGCTCGTCATTAATGCCCTGCTGGTGTGGGGGGTGGGAGTGCGGTTGCTGCTGGCGGTGAAGCACAAGGCGGGCGAGATGGCCTTTCGCACGGCGCTGGCTTCCCTGCCGTTCTCCAATCCCGTGCGGACTTTGTCGGGCATCTACAACATCTATTCCATGATGAGCGCCACCAGCCGCGGGCATCGCGTGGACGCTGTGCGGCGGGTGGGCGAGGATAAGATGCGGATCGCCGTGCGGGACCTGATCCAGCAGTTGGATGATCCCTCGACGGATGTGCGCGAAGCGGCGGCCTCGGCGTTGGGGAATATCGGGAGCCCGGATGCGGTGGAGGCGTTGATCCGCAAGATGGAGGACACGAATACGGACCTGGCGCCGCAGATAGCGCGCGCTTTGCGGCAGGCTCACAGTCGGGAGGCGGTTGACGTGCTGATCCGCAAGTTGAACGATCCCGACCGGGAAACCGTGACGGAAACGGCACGGGCATTGGGAGACATCGGGGATGGTCGCGCCCGGGAGCCCCTCTTGCGGGTGCTGGAACACAGTCAGGATGCCAAAGTGGTGTCCGCCTCGAGTGAGGCGCTGGCGCAGTTGGGCGAAATGGCGGCGCTTTACGAGATCATTCCGCGGATGAAGGCGGTGACCAATCCGGTGTTGAAGCGCTCATTGGCTGTGGCGGTTGGGGATCTTTTGGGCGAACCCGGCGGGTTTTATCAAGTTCTGGTCCGCGAGCAGAGGGAGCCGGGGAGAGAAGTCGACCGGTTGATCGGGAGCATTCAGGACCGCCTGGAGGAAAACCTGAACGGCGACCTGAAGGCGGCTGGCCGTGCGTTGCGGGACAAGACGACGGCCATTGGCGAGCATGTGGTGTCAGGGCGTTTGCGCGAATCGATGGAAGGCTTGTTCGAACTGGCTGTGGGACGGGCGGCGCTGCGTTACGGGGTCAAGTTCGGTTCCGATTCTGAGGCCTTTGTGGAGACCATGATCTGGAATGACACGCGTTTTGGTCTGGTCGTTTGGTGTCTCGATCTTTTACGGGAGCCCGCGGCCGACGCCGGAAAATCCGGGAGCCCTGACAAGACCGAAATCCTCCTGGGCTTGTATCTGCTGAGCAAGGACTAGCCGGTGTGCTCATGAATGACCTCTCAGATCGAAATGACCTGACCCAGGGACCACTGGCTCAGTCCCTCACGCGGCTGGCCGGCCCGATGTTCGTCAGCACGACGCTGCAAAACGCGCAGAGCGTGATCGATCTTTTTTGGGTGGGCCGGCTGGGCTCGGACGCGGTGGCGGCTCTGGCCGTGAGTGGAACCCTCTTGATGCTGCTGTTTCCGGTGGTCATGGGGCTGTCCACCGGAACGGTGGCGATGGTGGCGCGCTGCATTGGCGCGGGGCGGGGGCACGAGGCCGCCGAAGTGGGCGGTCAATCCCTGGTGGTGGCGCTGGTGTTCGGTCTGGCGGCTGGTGTGGTCGGGTGGTTTTCCGCAGAGTGGCTGTGCCGCCTTCAGGGGGGGAGCCAGGAAGTGGTCCGGCTGGGCACGGAGTACATGGGTATTTCGTTCCTGGGCTGTTTCACGGTTTTCCTGCTGTTCATCGGCAGCAGTATTCTCCAGGCGTCGGGCAACACCATGGTGCCGATGCAGGCGATGCTGCTGTCGAACGTGTTGAACATCGGCCTGGCTCCGGTCTTCATTTTCGGACTGCTGGGCGTGCCGCGCATGGGGGTTCGGGGCGCGGCGCTGGCCACCGTCCTGGCCCAGGCGGTGGCGGCGGCGGTGGTGCTGCGGGTGCTGATAAGCGGGTCGGCGGGCGTGCGGATCCAGGCCTGCCACTGGTGGCCGCGCAGGGATTTGGTCTGGCGACTGGTGCGGATCGGGGTACCCAGCTCGGGGCAGATGCTGTCGCGCAGCCTGATGAGCGTGGTGCTGATGCGGGTGGTGGCGGGGTTCGGCACGGCGGCGGTGGCGGCTTACGGGATCGGGGTGCGCTTTCACATGATCGTGTTGATGCCGGCGTTTGTGCTGGGCAATGCCGCCGCGACCATGGTGGGCCAGAATCTCGGCGCCAGCCGGCCGGACCGGGCCGAACGGGTGGCGTGGCTGGCGACGGGGATGGATGTGGCGATCATGCTCGGGTCGGCCCTGATCCTGATGGTGTGGGCGGCGCCGCTGGTGGGGCTGTTCGACTCCGCTCCCGGGGTGGTGGCCATGGGCACCCGGTATCTGCGGGTCGTGTCGCTCTTCTACGTTCCCGCCGCCTTCTCCATCGTGCTGGGTCGTGCGCTTCAGGGGGCGGGCGACACCGTGGCGCCGATGGTCACGACGATCATCGGCCTGTGGGGGTTGCAGGTTCCGTTGGCGTTTATCCTGCCTCATTTCTTCACGTCCGCCACCGACGGCATCTGGTGGTCCATTGCCGTGGCGTTGACGGCCAACGGCCTCATGGTGGCGGCCTGGTTCCAGCGTGGAAAGTGGAAACACAGGCGGGTGTGATCGCAGGACTGGCGGCCTAAAACGTTGACTCCGGCTTGGCTTCCGATATTCTCTCACGGCATGAAAGTGCTCGTTGTTGGAGGAGGAGGACGGGAGCATGCTCTCGTTTGGAAATTGGCGCGGGACAGTCGGAAACCCCGGCTTTTCTGCGCGCCGGGTAATGCGGGAACGTCGGAGCTGGCCACCAATCTGAATCTGGGTGCCGAGGACGTTCCGGCCATCGTGGAATGGGCCCGGGCCAACCGGCCGGACCTCACGGTGGTCGGCCCCGAAGCGCCGCTTTGCGCCGGATTGGTGGACGCCTTGGAGAAAGAAGGACTGCGCGTGTTCGGGCCGTCCAGGGCGGCCGCCCAACTGGAAGGCAGCAAGGTGTTCGCCAAGGAGGTCATGGTGGCCGCCGGCGTGCCGGCCGCCAAGTCCAGCGTCTTTACCGAGGCCGCCCAGGCTCTCGACTTTGTCCGTTCCCTGGGCGCCCCCATTGTCATCAAGGCCGAAGGACTGGCCGCCGGCAAAGGCGTGACCGTCTGTGCCACCGTGGAGGAAGCCGAGCGCGCGATCCGCGAATCCCTGGTGAAGAAGGCGTTCGGCGAGGCGGGCGCCCGGATCCTGGTGGAGGAATTCCTGGAGGGCGAGGAGGCCTCCATCCTGGCGCTGACCGACGGCGTCCACGTGGTGATGCTGGCCTCGGCGCAGGATCACAAACGCATTTTTGACGGCGATCAGGGGCCGAACACGGGCGGCATGGGTGCGTATTCACCGGCACCGGTGGTGACGGAGGCCGTGCTGCCGGTGATCGAGCGCGAGGTTTTCGGGCGGACGTTGACCGAGTTGCGGAAACGCGGCATCACCTACAAGGGCGTGCTATATGCCGGGATCATGATGACGTCGGCCGGTCCGAAGGTGCTGGAGTTCAACTGCCGGTTCGGCGATCCGGAAACCCAGGTCATTCTGCCGCGTTTGGCGGGAGACCTCATTCCCGCATTGGAAGCTTGTATCGACGGTACGCTCCGCCCCGAACTGGTGTCCTACAAGCCCGAGGCGTGCGTGTGCGTGGTGATGGCGGCCGGCGGTTATCCCGGCGCCTACAGGAAGGGCGATGAGATTCGCGGGCTGCCGGCGGCCGGCGGCGTGCCCGAGGCGGTGGTGTTCCATGCCGGGACCCAGTTGCAGGAGGGCCGGGTGGTATCCGCCGGCGGTCGCGTGCTGGGCGTTACGGCGCTGGGTAAGGGGCTCAAGGAAGCGGTGGCCCAGGCCTATGCGGCGGTGGCCAAGATCAACTTTGAGGGGGCGATGTTCCGCCGGGATATCGCGGCCAAGGCATTCAGGAAGAACGGGTAACGGCGAGGGCTGACAGCAGAGGAGCAAGAACCATGAGCAAACAGGAAAAAACACAGGCGCAGAAATCGGATGTGGCAATTGTGATGGGCAGCGATTCGGACTGGTTTTTGCTGGAGGAGACCACGAATACGCTCGGTCGGTTCGGGGTCGCGTGCGAGGTGCGTGTTATCTCGGCGCATCGGACGCCGGATGTGGCGGCGTCCTATGCACGGCAGGCGGCGGGCAGGGGAATCAAGGTGATCATCGCGGCGGCCGGTGGCGCCGCACACCTGGCGGGTGTGTTGGCGGCCCACACGACCCTGCCGGTGATCGGTGTGCCGGTGACGAGCGGGTTGATGGACGGCCTGGATTCGCTGCTTTCGACGGTCCAGATGCCGGCGGGAGTGCCCGTGGCCACGGTGGCGGTGGGCAAGGCCGGAGCCGTGAATGCCGCCATCCTGTCGGTCCAGATCCTGGCGCTCAGCCGACCGGATCTCACCCGCCGGTTGGGGGCTCATAAGAAGTCCCTGATGGACAAGGTCAAGGCGGGCAACGATCGCATTCAAATGGAATTGAACAAAAAGCGGGATAAGGAATAGCGCTTTGCTGAAGCGAGCGGTCATCGTGTTGGGGCTGGCGCTGCTGGTTGGCCCTGTTCGGGCGACGGATGGATTGGAACCGTTGGCCGCCTTTCTTGAAATGAATGGTTTGCGGGTCGATCGGACCCAGGCCTTTCAGGGCGCCCTGGACGGATTTCTGAAGGTGCTGGATCCCGGCGCCCGGTTCTGCACGGAAGCGGAAGCCGCGGCGCTGCGGGCGGATGGACTAGGGGGGGCGGGAGCCGTGACAGGCCGGGTTGCGACGACGACGCTTCCCACCCTGGAGGCGGTTGAACTCTGGCCGGAGGAGATTGCCTATCTCAAGGTGCGCGGTCTTCGCCAGGGAAGCGGCGTGGAACTTCTGGCCCATTTGAAAGGCTTGGCCCATCCGTTCGGCATTATTGTGGACCTGCGCGGCGCGGATGGCTTTGACCTTGAGTCGGTGGTGGAGTTGGTGAGTCCCTACCGCTGTCCGGGTGAGTCGCTGTTCACGTTGCAGGATGCCCAGGGCACGCCCCTGGCCACCCCCACCGCCCTGGAGCGTGAGCCGATCAAGGCGAACATCATGGTTCTAACCGACCGGGATACCCGTGGCGCCGCCGAAACGCTCGCGGCGTTATGGCGGAACTGCCCCGGGATCATGCTGATTGGCGCCGCAACCCGGGGGGACAGTCATGTGCGCGATCTTCTGGCCTTGCCCGACGGACGCCTGCTGTTCATCGTTTCCCGCCGCCTGGTTCCTGTGGGGGCGGATGATTACGAAGCAAGGGGGGTGGCCCCCGATGTGGGGGTGGCGGCGGTGCCCGGCGGGACCCGGTTTGAGGAATCCCGGGCATCCGGAAAGCCCTTGAGTGCCAAATCGATCCAGGACCGGGAACTCATGCTTCGTGTGGACGGCGACGCTGTCCTGAGGCGGGCAACCGATCTCCTGCTGGGTTTAAGGGCATTGGAGGGATACGGCCATCGATAAGCCCACCGTCATTGCCGTCGACCTTCGCCGACCCCAGGCCGCCGCGATTCGTGCGGCGGTCGCCGCGCTGCGGGCGGGCCATCTGATCGTTCTTCCGACCGAAACGGTTTATGGCCTGGCCGCCGACCCCCGGGTGGCCGGCGCGGAGGACCGCATCTATGCCGCCAAGGAGCGGGACCGCGGCAAACCCATTCCCTTGTTGGTCTCCGGTATGGATGAGGTGATGCGCGCCGGGGGGCTTCCGGGTTCGCGGGCGAAGCGGCTGGCGCGCCGGTGCTGGCCCGGTCCCCTGACGCTGGTGTTGAATTGTGGCGGGAAGACCGAGGGGTTCCGTGTTCCGAATCACTCCGTGGCGCTGGCGGTGTTGAAGGCGGCGGGCGGGATGTTGCGGGTGACCAGCGCCAATCTGAGCGGGGAACCGGCGGCCCGGACAGCCCGGGAGGCCGTCGCGGCGCTGGGGGCGTCCGTCAGTGTGGTGCTGGATGCCGGCCCGGCCACGCTGGGGCAGGAGAGCACGGTGGTGCGGGATGACGGGAACGAGTTGACCATCCTGCGACAGGGTTTTGTACCCAGGGAGGAGATCATGAAGAGGCGCCTGGTGCTGTTTGTGTGTACCGGCAACGTGTGCCGCAGCCCGATGGCCGAGGCGCTGCTTCGCCACTGGCTGGGTTCCGCTTCGGAATGGGATGTGGAATCGGCCGGCGTGGCGGCCTTCGACGGGTTGCCGGCGAGCGAGGCGGCGCGGGTGGTGATGGCGGAGAAAAAAATTGATTTGGGGCCGCACCGCAGCCAGTCCCTGGAGCAGGCGCTCGTTGACGATGCCGATCTGATTGTGGTAATGACGGCCGATCATCAGCGCGCGGTCCGATCCCGTTTTCTGAGGACGGCCAGGAAGGTGTTTCTCCTCAACGCCTTCAGTAACGCCCGGCGGAATGAGGATGTTGAGGACCCGATCGGGACGTCGAATGATGTGTACCGCGGTGTGCGGGACGAGATGAATGCGGTGATGCCCGACCTGGTAATGTATCTGCATGAAAAAATGAAGCCCTGAGGTTGACGGCAGAAAGGATTGCGGACAATGAGAATAGCGATAGGAGCCGATCACGGCGGGTTTGAATTGAAACAACTCATCAAGGAAATCCTGAAGAAGCAGGGTTGTGCCGTGGAGGATGTTGGGTGCTACAGCCACGACGCCGTGGATTACCCTGATTATGCCCGTACGGTCGCGATCATGGTTTCCGAAGGCCTGGCCGACCAGGGGGTGTTGATCTGCCGGACCGGCCTGGGCATGAGCATGGCCGCGAACAAGTTCTCCCGCGTTCGCGCGGCGCTTTGCCTGACCGCCGACATGGCCCGGTTGGCCCGGTCTCACAACGATGCCAATATCCTGGTGATGGGGGGCGACCTGGAGTCGCCGGAAGTGGCAAGAGGAGTGGTGGCGGCGTGGCTGGACACCCCGTTTGTCGGCGAGTCCCGTCATCGACGGCGTGTGGACAAGGTGGGCGCCATGGGCGGAACGGCGGTGGAAATGGCCTCCGTGGCAGCGGTTGACCCGGAGATTTACGACGCGCTCCGGCATGAGGAGGAGCGCGAACTCCAGATGATCGACCTGATCGCCTCCGAGAATTATGCCAGCCGTGCCGTGCGGGAAGCCCAGGGCTCGCTGATGACCAACAAGTATGCCGAGGGGTACCCCGGCAAGCGCTACTACAACGGATGCGAGTATGTCGATGTCGCCGAACGCCTGGCGATCGATCGCGCCAAGGCTATCTTTGGCGCCGACCACGCGAATGTCCAGCCGCACTGCGGCAGTTCGGCCAACATGGCGGTATATTTCGCGATGCTCCAACCGGGCGATACCCTTCTGGCCATGAGTCTTGCGCATGGGGGGCATCTGACCCATGGGCACAAGGTGAACTTCTCGGGGCGGTTCTTCAATGTGATCCCCTACGGCGTCAACCCGAAGACTGAGCTGATCGACTATGATGAGGTGGCGACCCTGGCCCGGGAGCATAAGCCGAAACTCTTGGTGGCCGGCGCCAGCGCCTATCCGCGGGTCCTGGATTTTCCCCGGTTACGCGCCATTGCCGACAGCGTCGGGGCGATGCTGATGGTCGACATGGCCCACATTGCCGGCCTGGTGGCCGCCGGTTGCCATCCCAATCCCGTGCCGTACAGCGATTTCGTCACCACCACCACCCATAAGACCCTGCGCGGGCCGCGCAGCGGAATGATCCTGTGCCGGGCCGCGTATGCCCAGGACATTGATAAGCAGGTCTTCCCCGGCCTGCAAGGCGGGCCGCTGATGCATACGATCGCGGCCAAGGCGGTGTGCTTCAAGGAGGCCATGGATCCGGCCTTCAAGGATTACCAGAAGCAGGTCGTGCGCAACGCGAAGGTGCTGGCGGCCTACCTGGAAAAGCACGGCATGCGGATCGTCTCGGGTGGCACGGACAACCACCTGATGCTGGTGGATTTGTCGCCGTTGGGCGTGACGGGCAAGGATGCGGCCACCGCCCTGGAAAAGGCCGGGATCATCGTGAATAAGAACGCGATTCCGTTCGACACCCGGCCGCCGGCGGTCACGTCCGGCGTGCGGATCGGAACGCCGGCGGTGACCACCCGCGGGATGAAGGATGCCGAGATGGAGAAACTCGGAGGCTGGATCGTCGAGACGGTCAAACACCTTGCGGATGATGCGGTTCTGGCTCGGATCAAGAGCGAAGTGGTCTCCCTGGCTGTGCAGTATCCGATCCCGTGACCGTATAGTAGCGGCTGGATTCGAATTGCGACAAAGGAGGTCCTATGCATGGTGAAGAGTGGATCTTTTTCCTGGTGATCCCGGTGCTGCTGGCTTTGGTCGTCGCGCCGATCGTCTCGATGATCATGACCTTCAAGGTGCGCGGCGAACAGAAGCGGCAGGCCTTCCTGCTGGAGGTGCTGCTGGCGCGCCGCGAAATGCCGCCGGTTCCCCCGCCGAAGCCTGTTCCGCCCCCCGTGGTGACTCCCGTGCCCGTTGAAAAGACGGTCATCGTGACGCCGCCTGCTCCGCCGGTCAGGCCGGTTCCGATCGCCGCCACCGTGGTGCCGTCCCTGCCGCCGGCCCCGCCTCCGGAGCCGAACGCGATGCAGGTCAAGGCCGTCGAAGCCCTGAAGAAAATCTGGAACTGGATCGTGATCGGCGACGAGTTCCGCCGGCCGGGGACGTCTTGGGAGTATGCCGTGGCGACGAACTGGCTCCTGCGGGTCGGCATCGTGGTCGTGGTGGTCGGGGTCGGATTCTTCCTGAAGTACTCCATCGAGCACGGGCTGCTAGGCCCGCAGGCCCGTGTGGCGATCAGCGTCCTGACGGGCGTGGCCATGCTGGTCGGCGGGGTCCGGTTGGTCGGGAAGCCCTACCATCTGCTGGGTCAGGGCTTGATGGGCGGCGGACTGGCGATCCTTTACTTCAGCATGTTCTCCGCCAGCAATCTGTATCACCTGATCGGGGTCCTGACAGCCTTCGGCCTGATGGCGCTGGTGACGTTGGTCGCCGGCACCCTGGCGGTACGGCTGAACTCGCTGCTTGTCGCCGTGCTGGGCATCCTCGGCGGTTACGGAACCCCCGTCATCCTCAGTACCGGCGCGAAGAATTTCCCCGGCCTGTTCGGCTACATGCTCCTGCTCGGGGTCGGCATTCTGGGCATCGCCCGCCGCCGGAACTGGCCCCTCCTGAACTATCTGGGACTGGTGCTGACCTACGGATTGGCGACGGCGGCGATCGCGAATCAGTATGTTGCGGCCGATTTCGTCGACGTGCTGCCGTACCTGATCGGCTTTTTTGTCCTCTACGCCGCGGTGATGATCCTGCACAACCTGGCCCATGGCGAGAAGGCCGGATTGCTGGAACTGCTCGGCATCATGGCGAATGCGCTGATGTTCTTTGGCCTGACTCACCGGGTCATCGCGGTCGGCCACCCGGAGAAGTTCGCGGCCATTCCGGCCCTGGCGCTGGCGGTGTTCTTCGTGGTGCTGACGCGGGTGTTCCTCGCGCGAGGCCGGAAGGATCGCGGTCTGCTTTACACCTTCCTCGCGCTGGCCGCTCTGTTCACGGCCCTGACGCCGCCGCTCGCATTGTCCCGGCAGTGGATCACGGCAAGCTGGGCGTTGCAGGGGGTGGTGATGCTGTGGCTGGCTGGAAAGATCGAGAGCCGGTTCCTGCGCCTGCTCGGGTCGGCGGCGTGCCTGTTGGCGGTGGGTCGGCTTGCGTTCTGGGATCTGCACCGGCAGTTCGCAGGATGGCTGCCGCCGGATACCGCCTGGGACGC
>JBAXWO010000119.1:0-6968 GCA_037128375.1 bacterium | reverse complement strand
TGGACCGTGACGCGGCGCGGGGGCGGCAGCGCGCCGGAACCCCTTCGCGTGGTGAACCGCAGCCGCGAACTGCTCGATTTTGCGCGCGATGAGGTGTTTTTGAGAACGCTGGCCGCCCATTCGGGCGGGGCCTATGCCACTTTTACCGATGCCGGGCGGCTGCTCAACGATGTCCACTCCCGCAGCCGTGTCGAACACCATGAGCGCGTCTGGCGGCTCTGGGACTCCGGGTGGATTCTGGGGCTGCTGGTGCTCTTGCTGACGGGTGAATGGGTCTGGCGAAAATTGGCGGGACTGGTTTGATGAAAGGACAACTCAAACATCTTCCGAAACCTGTGGTGCGGGCGATTCTGTCCTATTACCACCGCAAACGGGTTTTCGAGCTTCTGCGTGCGCTGAGCGTTCCGGTGCTTTGCTATGCGATTCTGGCGCTGGTGGCAACGCATTTGGACCGTTTCCTGTTTCTCGAGATGCCGGCACGGCTGTGGATCAGCGGATTGACGCACGGGCTTACTCTTCTGGCGGGCGGGATTTCGCTGGGGGTGTTTGCCTGGCGGCGGGTGTCGGTCAGTCGGCTGGCCTACGAGATGGAGCGGAGGCTTCCGAAAGAGACCGCTGAACGGCTGGTCACGTTGGACGACGTGCTGGTCAGGGCGGTCGGCGGGTCCGCGGCGGACACCACCGTCCGCGCGGCGCTGGTGGAACAGCTCACCGCTGAGACCGTGGCGCTTTGCGAGCGCACTCCGCATACCGCGCGGCTGGCCCGTGATCGCCACCTCCGTCGCCAAGTCTGGGCGCTGTTGATTCTGGCACTGGGCTGGGCGGGACTCTTCATGATGCCTGCCTACCAGTTCCCGCTGATGCTACAGCGGTTGATGGCGCCCGGCCGGAATCTGCCGAAGCCGAGTTTCATGCGGCTGACGGTAACGCCCGAGGCGCCGGTCGTCGGTCGGGGCGGGGAAGTGGTGCTGAAGGTGTGGGTGGACGGCGAGATTCCGCGGTGGATTCAGCGCCCGATGCGCTGGCTGGGGGCCGATGCCGACCTCTGTCTGCTGGCCTCGGCCACCGGCAAGGTTGACCGGCTGTCCATCACCCGTGACGCGCGTCCGATGAGTCGCGTGCAGCGCCGCCTGTTTGTGGCCTCGCGGAACGATCTGCAGGAGTCTTTCAGTTACCGTGTTCGCTGCGGCGATGCCCAGACCGATATTCGTCTTGTCCGCGTCGTCGTGCAGCCGCGCGCAACCGGGGTAAGCGTGGAGGTTGAACCGCCGGCCTATACCCGCCTGAAAACGGTGGTCGTCGAGGATCTGCGCGACCCGATTCCCGCTTTTGCCACCAGTCGTGTGCAAGTGCGCTTCACCGCCGATCAATCGCCGCTGAAATCCGCCCGGTTGGTCAGGCAGGGCGATGGCAGCATGCTTGCCGACTTGAAGCCCGATCCGAAAACCGGCGCGTATCGGTACGAGTTCGTGATGGCGGACCCGATCGAGATGGAGATTGTTCTGGTCAACGAGCTGGGCTTTGAGAACACCGAGCGCGTCCGCCTTTCCATGGCGCTGCGAGAAGACCAGGCGCCCGGAGTGCGCCTGGACTATCCGGCCGGCGATTTGACGGTCGCGCAGGGCGAGCTGGTGTCCACGCATATGGAACTGACCGATGATCTGGGCCTGTTGGAGGGCGCCCTGTGTTACCAGATCAATCCGGACCTGAATCCCGACGCGCCCAGCCGCGAAATCCTGTTGCCGGTTGAGGAAAACAGGCTGATGCAGGAGCTTTCGGCGAACTTTGACCTGGCGAAGGTCGGCGTCGTCCCGGGCGATGAGGTGCTGCTGTGGGCGCGCGCGCGCGACACGGGGCGCACCGATGAACGCTCGCCGTCTGTCCGTATCCACGTCACCGCCTTTGCCGGCAACGAGAATGAACGCCGGCGTCTGTCCGCCCTGAACCTTGTCGCGCAGACGCTGGTGGCGGTTGAGCCTTCCACCAGCGAACCCACGGTTCTGGCGTTGAATGCGGGGGCCTACGAGTCGGTCACCTTGGCCGCCACCGCCCAGGGATTCGTGCTGGGCAGCCAGCCGACGCCGGAAAACCTGCTGGACTTTATCGAACGGGAGCACCACTTCACCGATGGCGCGGAGGCTGCCGCGGAAGTGCGCCTGCTGTATGGTGTCATTTTCGCGCAGCTTTACCTGCCGCTCGCGGCGTCTCCCCATAGCGGGGAGGCGCGCAGGGCCGCCTTGAAGAAACTCGCCACCGCCACGCTGCCCGCCCTGCTGCGCGAACGGATGGCGTGCGATCTCGTCCGGCGCGCCCTCAACCTGCGCGGCGAAACACGGGCCATCGTGGGGGCGGGCGGCGCGTCCGACCGGAATCAACGCGCCTCCTATGAACGGCGTGTCGATCTGCTGCTGGAGGCGCTGGACAGCACGGGCGCCGACCTTGCCGTCATGGCCCGGGGAGCCCCGCTGATCCGGATTGACGACGTCCTGAGCTTTAGTCGGCAGATCAACCGGTCCGGTCGCGACCTCAAGCATGCGGACCCGGAGCGACAGCAATCCGCCTGCAAGACCCTTTGCGAGGCGATTGACGGGTGGATCGGACTACTGTTGGATACGTTGCCGGAATGGAAGACCCAGAGGCGCGCGGCGCGCGAGGCCCTGCGCGCTGAATACGACCGGTTGCGCGGGGAGCTTAATGCATCGTGGCTGGCCCCGGGGCTGCGATCCGCCACTGCCTCCCGCTGGATCGCGGCCGATGCCCGCATGGTGGAGCGCAGTCCTTTTCTCGGCCTCTCTGAACGCCTCGCCCTGGCGTCACCCACGAACGCGGCCATGCTCTGCGAAGCCGCCCTCCTGTCCCGCATGGCCGTCGATAGCGAGTTCGGGGAACGGATGGCCGCCGCCCGAGTGAGGCCGGCGGAACGGCGATTGGATGCCGCGCTCAAAGCTCTCGATCTGGCCGATAGCGGCGCGGATCGAACGGCCACGGCGGGCCGGTTGCGGGCGCTGAACCTGGATGACGAGGCCGCGACAGTTCAGGATATCGTGGCACCGACGGTCCCGTTCGGCCTGTACGCCGCGCTTCCGGTGCTCGCGAAGGTCGCCACCGCCTCTTTGGAACCATACGATAAGGCCATGGAAAGTCTGGCCGCGCGGACGGAATCCCTTCTGGATCGGTTGTCGAATTTGGAACCGACCCCCGGCAAGGTGAATCCCGGAGCGGCCGCCGCCCTCGCCGCGCTTGAGTCCGGATTAGCCCAATGGGAAGTGGATGCCTTGCGCCTGTCCTACCGCTTGCATCTGGATCTGACCTACGGCGACCCGCGCCGCGAGCAGACCGTTCGCCTCGCCACCACTCTGCCCGGGCTGCGCGATGTGCTCAGTCGTTATCAAGTTCTCGCGGTGCCGCTGCTCAGCCGGCTGAGGAGCCGTCTTCAGCGCACTTCGGGGACGGACAACGTCTCCGCGATGACCCTGGAGATGGAAGAGCTTACGCGGTGTGTGAAGGGCCTGGGGAGCGGCTTGACCCGCATGGCCAAGCAGATGCGGGGTGAAACGCCTTCCGGCGAGGAAAGCTCAGCGGTACGGGAGATGCGCCTCTATTATACCGATGCCCTGAAACTGGCGGAAGCGGCTGATCCGGCGGAGGTGGCCGGGGCCTTCTTCACCCAACATCCCTCCGCCGGCGCCATCGTGCTCGAAGAGCGCATGCCGATGCTTCGTGACCTGCGCAACAGGCTCAAGGAGGCGGGCGAGGTGTTGCGGACCGAAACGGCCTCCAGCGCCGCATTCCTCGGCGCCATGAAACAGGCCGCGTCGCTTGCGGCCGATTTCCAGGCACAGGTGGCGCGGTTTGCGGCACTGGATGCGAATGGCGCCGTGCGGGCCCTCGCGGCCGACACGCGCCAGCGGGCGGACGCGCTGATCCGGCCCGGTCGCGAGGTCGGTGCCGCTACGCTGCCGCGCGACCGGCTTGCCGTGGATGAGTTGCAGCGGCAGGCGGAGCAGTTCGAAAACCAGGCGCGCGACCTGATCCTGCGGAACGGGCCGGTTTCCCCGACGGGCTGGTGGGGCGGCCCAGCGGGGGTGTGGGACGGGGCGGGTCGGCGCGATGCCGAACACGCGCGCCGCCGTGTCGTGGCCCAGTATAACCGTGCCCGGCGCGATGCGGCACTGGGTTTCGATGCCGTGGTCACCCGCCGTGGAAAACCCGGTTCACCCTTGCCGGACGAACCTCTGGCGGGCGCGCTTCTGGCCTGGCGTACCCTGCACTCCTCGCTCGGGGGAGGCACCCTCGCACGGCCCCCGCCCAAGGGGGGCGACGCGCCGCGCGATCAACTTGTGCGCTGGCTGATGAGCGAACTGGACGAAACCAGCAAGGCCCTGCGCCGTACCGACGCCGCGGCGCGCCCCTTCCAGGCGCCCACATCCCGCTGGGTTGAATCCGCGAAAGGCTACTTGAGGCACTGATTATGAAGAAGATCCTTCTGCTGGCTCTGCTGCCGGGACTGACGGCGTTGGCTCAGGGGCCCCTTCCGCCAGGGGCCGCTCACGCGGAAACCGCCCGCACCGAGGGGGCTGTTGCCGGCGGATTGCGCTGGCTGGCGGATCATCAGATCCACGAAGGCGCACAGGCCGGCTCATGGCCCGTGGGTACGGCGAATTACCGCCCGGCCATTGCCTCACTGGCCGGTCTGGCCTTTCTCGCCAATGGCCATCTACCCGGTGACGACGGCCCCTACGGCAAGACGGTGGCAGGGGCGCTGCAATATGTGATGGGATCCATGGCCCCCGACGGCTATATCGGGCAAGGTGATCGCTCCGGCATGTATATCCACGCCATCGGCTCGCTTTTTGCGCTCTCTTGTTTCGGGATGCAGTCCGACGAGAAATTCGAGCCCAAGCTGGCGGAATGGTGCCGCCGCAGTCTGGATGTGATTCTCCGCGCCCAGAAGATCGCCAGGGCGGCGGAGGATCAGGGCGGCTGGCGCTACGATCCCTATACGCCCGAGAGCGATGTGTCAGTCACCTGCTGGCAATTACTGGTCCTGCACACGGCCCGTCAGGCAGGATTCGAGGTGGATCCGCAGGTCATTAATGCGGCACAGGCCTATCTCAACCGTGCCTATGTTCCCGTGAAACCCGAAGCGGGTCAGGATAAGGGAGCTCCGGCCGGCGGCTACCTCTATCGGCCCGGTATTGACCGCCAGCCCTCGCACTCCTCCAGCGCACTGGTGGTGTTTATCCTGTCGCTCTACGATGCCGCCGATGAACAGCGCACCCGTGAGTCCCTGACGTACCTGCGCCGCTATACCCCCACCTGGGGCGGTCCCCAGTACAGCGGGTTCTTCTACTTTTCATCGTTCTACATGGCCCAGGGCATGTTCCAGGTTGGCGGTCAGGAATGGGACGCGTTTGGACCGCGGATGGCGAACCTGTTGCTCGAGCACCAGTCGGGTGACGGCAGTTGGCCCTATCCGCCGGACAACGCCTCCCCGGCGAACCTGCAGGGAACGGGCCCCGCCTATCCTGTCGCGATGGCCGTGCTCATGCTCTCGCTCGACAAGCAGTTCCTGCCCATGTACCAGCGCCAGCGTCGCCTCTATGACAGCGGCTCATCGGCGGCGAAGCCCGTTGTCAAGGATGTCGCCGCCGCTACGCCTACCGCGGGTCCGATTTCTGCAGCCACGACGCCGGAGGCGGTGACTGAACTGGTTCCTGAAGTAACCGCTGAGGTTTGGCGTGGTACGGAGGAGGGGAAGGCCTCTCAGGCCGACGAGGCCGGGGAGGCGGACGAGGAGGGTGTCAGCCCTGAGGCCACTGGTGGACGGATGATTGGATTTTGAGAAAAGGGCAACACTTACGGATTTTCAGAAAGTTTGCACCCTGACCACCTGCTTTTTGTATCCTGGGGCTGCTGTTGAGAACGGGTGCGTCGTGAGAATGGTTGCCTTGGCAGATATGCATTTCAGTTCCGGGCGGGACCCCGCCCGGAAAATGGTGGAGTCCAGAAAGATCTTTCTGAAGGCGCCTTTGACTTGCGACACATGCAGGCGAGCGACGATGCGAAGTTGCTCGACCTGGCCGGCGAAGTGGCGAGGGAGCTCGCGCAGAATAAATGATGTCTCATCCATTCATGATGCAGGGGGAACCCAACATGCTGCCAGACTATCACATGCACACACCGTTCTGCCGACACGCTCACGGCGCGCCCGAGGAATACGCGGCGGAGGCGGTGCGTCAGGGGTTGCCGGAAATTTGCTTCACCGATCACTCGCCAGCGCCCGAAGGGTTTTGGGGCGACGGTATGCGGCTGGACGAGTTTCCTGCTTACCAGGAGGCGGTGTTCCGGTGTCGCGAATCCGCCGCGATCCCGGTGCTGTTCGGGATCGAGGCGGATTTCTTGCCGGAACCCGACTCCCTGGCCTTCGCCCGGCAATGGCTTCCGGCCCAGCCGTTCGATGTGGTGCTGGGGTCCGTGCATATCATCCGGGGGTGGGTATTCACCCACGGCGGGGAGTCGCTGGAGAAGTGGAAGACGGTGGATGCGGCCGCGGTCTGGCGCGAGTATTTCGACTTGGTGGGGCAGATGGCCGACACTGGCTTGTTCGACATCGTGGCCCATCTTGACGCGACCAAGCATTCCAGGTACTGGCCGCCCGAGTCGCAGATTCCGGAGATCGTACAGCCGGCGATGGATCGGATTGCCGCCGCGGGCATGGGGATCGAATTGAATACGTCCGGTCTGATCCGGCCCTGCAAGGAGATCTACCCTTCGCCCTTGATCCTGAACTTGGCGCGGGAGCGCGGGATCCCCATCAGTTTCGGTTCCGATTCGCACGGCCCTGTGGATCTTGGCCGCTATTTCGACCAGGCGCTCAAGTTGGCGAAGGATGCCGGATATACACACTGCCTGCGCATGCGCGGCAGGAAGAAGGAGTTGGTGCCGCTGCCGGGCGGGTGAGAAGA
>JBAXWO010000118.1:0-6968 GCA_037128375.1 bacterium | reverse complement strand
CGAGCGTATCAGCGAGGTGATGCAGGCCGCCAGTACCACGCCCGACCCCATCGGCGCGGAGCATCCCGTGCCACCGGCCGGCGACTTGGAGTTCAGCGGCGTGCATTTCGCCTACGATGCGAAAATGGTCCTCAACGGGATTGACCTCCGCATTCCCTACGGTCAGCGCGTCGCGCTGGTCGGCCCCTCCGGCGGGGGAAAGAGCACCCTCGCGATGCTCATGCTGCGCATGTACGATCCCGACCGGGGCCGCGTCTCGATCGCGGGCGTGGATCTGCGCCATTGTGTCGGCGCCGAGGTCCGGCGCCGCTTTGGCATCGTGCCCCAGGATCCCTTCATCTTCCGTTCGACGGTACGCCAGAATCTGAAGGTGGCCCGACCCGACGCGGATGACGCCCTGCTGGAGCGCACCTGCCGACAGGCCAATGCCTGGGAGTTCATCAGCCAGCTTCCCGAAGGCCTGGACACCCGACTCGGCGAGGGCGGTGCCAATCTTTCAGGCGGCCAGCGCCAGCGCCTGGCGATCGCCCGCGCCATCCTCTCGGATTCGCCCTTCCTGCTGTTCGACGAAGCGACCAGCGCGCTCGATACGCTCAGCGAAAGACTCGTTCAGCAAACCATCGGCAAAATCTGCACCGGCCGCACCGCGATCATCATCGCCCACCGCCTGTCCACGGTGAAGGACTGCGACCGGATTGTCGTCATCAAGGATGGCCGCATCGCACAGGACGGGCCCTACACCGACTTGGCCGGGAAGCCCGGCCTGTTTCGGGATCTGGTCGAAGGCCAACAACTCCTGGCATAAACCGGCGCATTCGCGGGATTCATGGTTCGCACTGTACACCCACATGGCGATCCTGTATTTTCACCGCCATGCATACGTTCCCGGGACTACTTCGCCGACTCACGATCTTCGTCTTTGCCGCCCACGGCGTGTTGGGCGCGCCGTGTCAGGCCCAGGCCGGCTTTGACACACTCAGGCGATCGGTCGTCAAAATCTACGTCACCATTCAGCGTGAAGATTTTATGCAACCCTGGCAGGGGGGGCAGCCCGGGGGAGGCAGTGGTTCGGGTTTTATCATCCCCGGCAAACGTATTCTCTCCAACGCCCATGTGGTGTCGGACGCCAAATTCATCGAGGTCCAGCGCGAGGGCAATCCGACCAAGTACCCGGCCACGGTGGCCTTCGTGGCGCACGACTGCGATCTCGCCGTCCTGACCGTAAAAGATCCGGCATTCTTCGCCGGCACCCGGCCCCTGCCCTTCGGCCGCGCTCTCCCGGAACTGAACGACGAAGTGGTGGCGCTCGGTTATCCCATGGGGGGAGATCGCCTGTCCCTGACGCGGGGCGTGGTCTCGCGCATCGACTACGGACTGTATGCGCACTCCACAGTGGACTCTCATCTGGTGCTGCAGGTTGATGCGGCCATCAATCCCGGAAACAGCGGAGGCCCTGTTCTGCTGAGGAATAAGGTCATCGGCCTCGCCTTTCAAGGTATCACAGGGGCCCAGAGCATTGGCTATGCAATCCCCCTTCCCGTCATCGAACGCTTCCTCATGGATATCGCCGACGGAACCTACGACGGGTACGCTGAACTCGGCGTGGCCCATGAAGCCACCGTCAACCCCGCGCTTCGGAAGGACCTCGGGCTGACGGATGATCTCACCGGTATCGCGGTCAGCTACATCGATCCCTTCGGTTCCGCCGCCGGCATCCTCCAGCCGCGTGACGTTCTCCTCTCCATCGACGGTCACGCCATCGATAATGAAGGCGCGGTGCAATTGGACGACACAACCGTGGAGTACGCCGAACTGGTAGAGCGCAAACAGTGCGACGACAAGGTGGGGCTCACCGTGTGGCGAAACGGCCGGATTCAACCTGTGACCATTCCCCTGAAACGGTGGAAAGATCCTTTCGTCTTCCGCCAAACCTATGACCGCCGCCCTGAATACGCCATCGTCGGCGGCCTGATCTTCTCCCCCCTGAGTCGTGGCTACCTCGTGACTTTGGGCAGCGAACTCAACACATCCGCGGCCCAGAGCCTGTTGTACTACTCGCAATATGCGAAGATCGACAAGCTTTACAGGGATCGTGAGCAATTCGTCATCCTCACGGGACGCCTCCCCCACCCCGTAAACACCTATTGCGAGGATTATCTCAACCAGGCGCTCGCCTCCGTGAATGGGCGGGATATCAGGCGCATTGACGACATTCCGCCCGCCCTCCAACTGGGTACCAACGGCTTTCACATCCTGCGCTTCGAGGGCAATGACAATCCCCTTATCCTGAATGCCCGGCTAACCGACGTAGCCAACGCCAACATTCTGGCACGGTACAATATCCCCGCCGCTTCCTTTTTCAATGCGAAGGAGGTTCCATGAAGCGGCTTGTTATCCTATTTCTCCTTGGTCTGGCCGCCGCTCCGGTCCGCGCCGATGAATCCAATGAGGTCGGCCGCAGCGTAGTGGAGGTGCTCGTCACCTCCCAGCGCTATGACGCCAACGTTCCCTGGCGCCGCGAACGGCCGACTTTCCACTCCGGGTATGGCGTGGTCATTGCCCCCTCCCGCATCGTCACCACCGAGGACCTGGTTCGCAATGCCGTTCTGATCGAGATTCGCCGTCCGGGTGGCAGTGAAAAAATCCCGGCCATCCTCGTGCAATCCGACGCGCGGGCCAATGCCGCCCTGCTGGATATTTCCGCCTCCCCCGCCGGAAAAGCGTTTACGCCCGCCCGGTGGGATGGCAAGGTGGCCTCCGGCGCCAAGGTTAACCTGGTTCAGTTCGATGACGCCGGCCAGATGCAGACGGGCGAAGGGCGGATCACCGAAATCGCCGTTGGCCCGCTCCCGAATGCCCCACACAGCCTGCTGACTTTCAGCGTCCTGACCGACCTCAAACTCGAACGCACCGGCGCGCCGGCCTTTCAC
Source organism: bacterium (assembly GCA_037128375.1). GTDB lineage: Bacteria > Verrucomicrobiota > Kiritimatiellia > CAIKKV01 > CAITUY01 > CAMBRF01. Next base: position 4,038 of record JBAXWO010000118.1, on the reverse strand, counting down.
GCCGGAGGCCTCCTCGGTCTGGTCATGCAGTACAACGAGAGCAGTCAGACCAGTCTGATTCTGCCCGCCGCCATCCTCAAGCGCTTTGTCGAGAGCGTCGCCCAGCCCCCTTACCAGGGACTTGCCACAGCAGGCGTTTTCTGGGCTCCCCTGATCGATCCGGTCAAGCGTCGCTTCTACGGCCTTCCCAGTGGTGACCAGGGCGTGCTGGTTTTGCGCACGGTTCCGGAATCCGGGGCCGCCTCCAGCCTGAAGGCGGACGATGTCATACTCGAATGGGATGGCCAGGCCATCGACGCCCAGGGTTACTACGAGGATCCTGACTTCGGCCGGCTGTCGTTTCCGCACCTGATTGCCGGCCACCGGCGCCCGGGCGATCAGATTGAGGTCACCATCCTGAGGGGTGGTCAGCGTCTCACCGTCTCGCTCCGCCTGGATCCTTTTTTGGACGAGCGCTCATTGATTCCCCTTAATACCGAGGGCGTGCAATCCGAATATCTCGTGGAAGGCGGCCTGATCCTTCGCGAACTCAGCGCCGATTACCTCCTCTCCCGCGGGAGTCGATGGATGCTCAACTCCAATCCCCGGTTGGTGTTCCTCTATCTGAACCGAGCCCAGTTCCCCGGGAAACCAGGACAACGCGTGGTCATCCTTTCCGGCGTGCTACCCGACTCCATCAACCGGGGAGTCCAGGACTACCGCGATGATGTGGTTACACACGTTAACGGCCAGGCCGTGTCGAATATCCGGGAGGTCTTCGCCATCCGCGACCGCGACAACGGCATCTGGCGGGTTACGACCCAATCCCATGGGGTAGACATTGTGCTGGAAAGGGATCAGTTGCGGGAAGCCAACCAGCGCATTGCGGAACGTTACCGGATTCCGCAGTTGCGATTCACGCGCTGAAAGGGCGGAATCGCCATCAACCCGGATTCATCTTCAAGAGCTCCATCACGGCCCCATACACTTCGTCGCCGCTGATGGATGACAGGGCTTGGCGCGCCTCCTCCGAATCGGGTGGAAGATCCCGACTCCTCGTCACCCCGTCGGCCATGATCAACCGGTGCCCCGTCCCGAGCGGAGCGGTTTTCACCGGGTCGGTCATCCCGAAAACACCCACCACCCGTGCGCCGACCGCTGCCGCCAGGTGCATGCCGCCGCTATCATTGGAGACCACCACCCGGCAAAGCTGCAGCAGGGCCGCCAGCATGGCCAATGAGGTTGCCCCTGCCAGATTCAGCGCGCCGCGGCCAATGCCCGCGGCCACCTCGGCGCACACCTCGCGGTCGCCCTGCGCTCCCAAAACCAAAATCCGGATGGCATGTTCGCCGAGAATCCGTTTGCCAAGCTCGATAAACCGTTCAGCCGGCCACCGTTTGGAGGGACCGTGGGCGGCGCCCGGAAAGAAGCCCACCACCGCCGGGGCATTCAGCGGGCCGACCCGATCCTGCCAGGTTTCGAACAGACGGCGCTGGGCCAACACGGTCTGCTCTCCAGGAATCATCAGGAACGGGGGCTGGGCCAGAGGCTCATGGTCGACGCCGAATAGTTTCCGGTATTCGCCCGCCTGATGCCCGCCCAGTGTGGCCGCATCGAGGTGGACCGTTTCCGTCAGCATCCAATCCCGGCCAGGCCCGGCCAGGCCTCTCCGCCCCGGAACCCCGGCCAGGAATGGAATGACCGCCGAACGAAACGAGCGGGGACAGACATAGGCGAAATCATACTGCCCCTCCCGGACGCTGCGCACCGTCCTGGGCGTTCCCTTGAATCCTTTCTCCAGGACCAGCACCTCGTTCGCCCCGGGGAAAAGGTGCCACAGGGCCGCCACCGCCGGCTTGGCTAGAATCGTCATCTGCGCCTGAGGCAGTCTCTGCCGAAGCACGGCCAGCGCGGGCAGCATCATAATGCCGTCGCCCAACCAACTGGTGGATACAATCAGCAGGCGCGGGGCCTCATGCCCCGCCAACCGGCCCTCACTGGAAGCAGATTCGGGAGATGCAAGCATTGAAATCCTCGGTGCCTGAGAGCAGGTCAATATCGACCCTCAAGAAATAGACGGGAACATCGGTGCGGTCCAGCCTCGGAAAGCGCACGGCATCCTTCTCGGTGGTGATAATGGCCTCCGCCCCGCTTTCACGCGCCCGGTTGATCGTCTCAATGATCTGCTGCTGCGTGTACCGGTGATGATCGGCATAACGCACTTTCAGCAACAACCGCGCCCCGCGCCGTTCGATCTCGTCCTCAAAACCCTCCGGCGCGGCAATTCCCGAAATGGCCGCCACCGGCAGATTCTTGAGAAACTCCAGTTCCTGCCGCGCCGTCGTGAACACATTCTCGAGATAGCGCGCGCGATGGGTACACTCGATGATTTCGGCTTTCGGATTCAGTCTCCGGATCTGGGCCTTCAGTTCTCCATTGTCGCTGCCGTCGCATTTCGTGATGAAAACGTAGTGCGCCGAATTCAGGTTCCGAATGGATTCACGAAGAATGCCGCGGGGCAGAGCGTAGCCATTGCCAAAGGGATTCTTGCTGTCCACCAAAACGATCTCGACGCGATGCTTGAGGGACAGGTATTGAAATCCGTCATCCAGGATCAACGTGTCGCACCCCAGCCGGTTGATGGCATACCGCCCGCTCTTGACCCGGTCTTTGTCGACCACCACGGCCACATCCTTGAGATTCGAGGCCAGCATGTAAGGCTCGTCGCCGCCCATCGCCGAGTCCAGCAGCAGTGTCCGCCCGTCCGACACCACGCGGGGCGGCGAGCGCTGTTCGGTAAGGAGGACCTTCCCGATGAGTCGCTGAAGCAGCGGCGGCTCCTCTTTCTTATAGCCCCGGCTCAGGATGGCCACCTTGCGCCCTTTTTGCTGAAGCGTCCGGGCAAACACCTCCACAACGGGAGTCTTTCCTGTCCCGCCCACCGTCAGGTTCCCAATGCTGATCACCTGGCAACCCAGCGTATGGTGCCGGAGAATGCCCTTGCGGTACAGAATGTGGCGTGCCTGTACCAAGCCCTGGAAGACCGAGGCCAGTTGCTTGAGAACCCAGAGCAGCAGCAATACACTCCGATCCCGGATGCGCGAGGTGTCCTTGCGCTGGATCAGGTCGGATATAAATTTTTCAGCGCGCTCAAGTCCGTCGATCTTCACTTAATTCCCCCTGAAAAAAGCCCAGCCATGGTGCCATTGAGCCGCACCTGGAGTCAAGTCACCCCGCCAGTCGATTTTGATCTCCTTTTTCATCAAGCCGCCGCTTGCTGGACGGCAGCGTCTATGGTAAAAGCTCAATTTGTGTCGCAGATGATCGAAAGGACCGGGGAAGATGCCTAGTACACTGTTGATTGGGGCCCAATGGGGCGATGAGGGCAAAGGGAAGATCGTTGACTTTCTCAGCCTTGATGCCGATATCGTTGTGAGATACCAGGGCGGGAGCAATGCCGGCCACACGATCGTCATCGGTGCCGAAAAGTATGTGCTGCATCTGATCCCATCCGGCGTCTTGTATCCGGGAAAAACCTGCGTCATCGGCAATGGCCTGGTGATCGACCCGCTGGCCCTGGTTCACGAGATCCGCGAGTTGGAAAAGCGCGGCATCGCCACACGCGGTCGCCTGCATGTCAGTGACCGCGCCCAGGTCGTATGCCCCTATCACAAGGCCCTGGACGCCGCCCGGGAAACTGTGCTTGCCCGCGGCGGGGGGAAGATCGGAACCACTCAACGCGGCATCGGCCCGGCCTATGCCGACAAAGTCTCGCGGCAGGGACTCCGCATGGGGGACTTGCTCGAGGCCTCGCTGGCCGGTCTGCTGCGCGAACGAACCGGGGAGAAGAACAGTCAACTGGCCGACATGGGCGCCGCCCCGCTCGACCCCGAAAAGGTCGTCAAGGAAATGCAAGAGGCCGCCACCTTCCTCGCCCCGTATATCAGCGACACGATTCCCCTGCTCAACCAGGCCTATCGTGGCGGGAAGAACATCCTGTTCGAGGGCGCGCAGGGCACCATGCTCGACATCGATTTCGGCACCTACCCCTTTGTCACC
>JBAXWO010000117.1:0-7037 GCA_037128375.1 bacterium | reverse complement strand
AATGGAACCGGGCGGCCACCAATCTGGCCGTGTTTGTCCGGCAGTCCACCACGGGCAAGGAGGAGAACCTCGACACCGCGCTTGTGGAACTGGGCGTATCACACCTGAAGCTGGCCAGGACCAATGAGGCCCTGGAGCAGTTCGCCGCGGTGGCCACGCGATTTCCGCAGAGCCGGCATACGCCCCTGGCGCTGGGCGAGACCGGCCGCCTCCGGTACGAGCGGGGAGAATGGGGCCCCGCACGCCAGGCGCTGGAATCCCTCCTGACCGGGTTCCGCGAGGCGCCGCAGCGGGCCGCCGCGGAGTACTACCTCGGCTGGATCGCGCGCGCCGAGAAGAAGCATGACGAGGCCGCACGGCGGTTCGAGACCGTGATGACCACCTATCCGAAGGATCCGCTGGCTCCGGATGCCGCGTTTCAACGCGGATTGCTTTACCTCGCCCTTGAAAAATATCCCGAGGCGAACGTTGCCTTCGATCAGTTGCTCCAGCGTTTTCCCAATCATCCCCGCGCGGACCTGGCGCTGTTCTCCATGGGAATCTCCCTGGCCCGGACCCAAAAGTGGCAGGCCGCCGCCGCCGTCCTGCAGCAGTACCGGGAAAAATATCCCAAGGCGGAGAATGATGACCGTGTGCTGTACGAACTCGCCTGGTGCGAGAAGGGCATGAACCACCCCGCCGAGGCGGCCAAGCGGTACCAGACCCTGATCACGGCCCATCCGCTGAGCGACCTGGTCGTCAAGAGCCGGACCGAAATGTCCGAACTCTCCTTCGATGCCAGGGAGTTCGACAAAACCATCGCCGAACTCACGCGCTCCCTGGAGGGATTGAAGGATGAAAAACTCCGGGAAGAGGTCCTGTACCGGCTCGGATCGGCACACTTCAACAAGGGCGATTGGGCCGCCGCCGCCGGGGTTCTCGAGAAGTTCCTGGCCGAGTTCAAGACTTCACCCCTGCTGGCCTCCGCGTTCTTCCAGGCGGGCGAAGCCAGACTGCGGCTCGGGGAGAACGCCGCCGCCCGTGCACACTTTGCGGCTGCGGTGGTGGCGGCCCAGGGCGCGGCGAAGCCGCCGCAGGCGGCGGACCCCAAGGTCCATGAATCGGCCCTGCTTCGCCTTGGCGAGGCGCACGGCCTCCTGGAGGAGTGGGAGGCCGCCGTCCGCGTCAGTGGACAGTTTCAGCAGCAGTACCCGAAGAGTCCCTACGTGAAACTGGTGGTGTTCAATCAGGGTTGGGCGTTGGAGAACCTGAAGCGCTACGAGGAGGCGATCCGGCAATTCCGCACGGTGGTGGACGCCAGGGAACGGGACGTGCTCTCCGCCCGCTGCCAGTTCCATATTGGCGAATGCCTTTACGGATTGCGGCGCTATGACGAGGCGCTCGTGGAATTGATCCGGGTTCAGGCTAACTACGGCCATGAGGAGTGGACCGTGAAGGCGCTTCTGGAAATGGGGCGGGTGCTGGAAGCCAAGGGCGACAAGACGAAAGCCCAGGAGCAGTACAAGGAAGTGATCAAGCTGTATCCCAAGCATGAGGCGGCCAAGACGGCCAAGGAACGGCTCGACGGGGTCAGGATGACGTTGTAGGCATGACGAAAGATGTTCCATCCACAACGGAGGGAAAGCCGGGCCCGGTTCGCGTCCTGCTCCAGTGGTTTCAGCGCCGTAGGGGTCCGCTCGTGGCCTGGACCTGTGTGGCACTGGCGGCCGGTTTTCTCGCCTGGACCTGGGTCACACTCCAGCCGCTCACCTGGCGGTATTACACCGATGAGACGAGCCTCCGGCGGCAGGCCCGCCGGGCCCGGCCCCAGACGGTGGTCTGGGAGAACGCCCGTCGGGTGGACGTTCCCTTTGCCGCCGCCCGCACTAACGCCGCCCAATCCGCCTTCTCCGCGGATCAGCAGCAGCTCGTGTTTGTCCAGCCCGGCAAGAGCGGCAGTCTTGATCTCTTCATCTCGCACCGGCAGGACGCCGGGTGGGGCCCCGCCGAACCCCTGCGCGCCCTGAACAGTCCCTTCAATGAATCCGATCCCGCCTTCAGTCGTGACGGCCAGTACCTCTACTTCGCCACGGATCGGCCAGGCGGACCTGGCGGATTCGATATCTGGGTGGCCCGGTGGGATGGCGAAACCTACGCCTGGCCGTTGCCGTTGACGGCTACCGTGAACTCGAAATTCAACGACACCGCGCCCGCCGTCGGCGGGGACCGCACGCTCTACTTCGCCTCCGACCGGCCGCGCGACCTCAAGGAGGCGGAACAGACGGAGCCGGCCGCGGCGCTCAGCGCCCGTTACCCCCAACGCGATTTCGACATCTTCTATGCTGACGCCGTTCCCGCCGGCGTCACCAACGTCGAGACCGAGCGGGCCCAGAGCATCCTCTATTCGCTCCGCGAACGCGCCCTTTCCGACCCCCACGCCATGCAGGTCCTCGGCGGATCGGCGGATTCGGAAGCCGCCGTAGACCGCGCGCTGGCCTGGCTGGCCCGCGTCCAGGAAACCAACGGCATGTGGTCCATCAGTCGGTACGAGGGGCAGGCCGGGCACGACGTGGCCTCCACGGCGTTCGCGCTGCTGGCGTTCTATGGGCGCAGCGAGCGGCATGACCGGCCCTGCCGTTACCGCGAGAACGTGCGCCTGGGGCTGCAGTGGCTGCTCTCTCAACAGAATGCGTTGACCGGCGACCTGCGGGGCCCCTCGCCCGCCGGAAATGCCATGTACGACCAATGCATCGGCACCCTTGCCCTCGCGGAAGCGTACGGACTGACCAAGGACGAAACCCTGCGGCAGGCGCTCCAATCCGCCGTCTTCTTCCTGGTCGACGCCCAACACCCAACCCTGGGTGCCTGGCGATACCGCCCCCTTGAGGAACCGGATCTGTCCGTCTCCGGCTGGGGCATCATGGCCCTGAAGAGCGCCGAATTCTCCGGCATCCACGTCCAGCGGCAGACATTCGATTTGCTGAAGACCTTCTTGAAAAGCGTCGCGCTCGGGGAGTCGGGTGGTCGTTTCGAATACATGCCCCGGCAAAGCACGGGCACGAAGGCCATGATCGCCACCGGTTTCTTCTGCAGCCAACTCATGGGGCTCTCGCCCAATTCGCGGCAGGCCTTCGAGGCGAGCGGCCTGGTGGGCACCAACGGATGCCTGGATGACGCGTATTTCCTCTACTACGGAACGCTGTCGGGCTATCAGTTCCAGGGGCCGCACTGGCGAGGCTGGCGGGATAGCATCCACCGCGAACTGCTGGCGGCCCAGGCGGCTGACGGAAGCTGGCTGCTGCCCAAGGGGCATATCCGGCCGGGCGGCCGGGTCATCGGCACGGGCCTCGTGGCGCTCTCGCTGCAGGCGCACTACCGATACACGCCGCTGTATGGTCTCGGTTATGAACCGCCGGAGCGACCCGTCCCCCGGGCCACCCTGTCCTTCGACGACCTGCCCGAGATGCCCAACTACTTTTCCGCCGCACGGTTCTATCAAGCGATCAACGCGCCCGGTTCGGACGAGACCGACCCGGCCGTCTCGCCGCACAGCGACTATCTCTACTTTACCTCGAACCGCAAGGGAGGCCTGGGCGGGTTTGACCTCTATCGTGCCCGCATCGCCACGCGGGTTCCCGCCGCGTGCGAGCATCTCGGGCCTGAGATCAACGGTGCGGGCGACGACGTGGGGCCGGACGTCTGGATGCAGGGCTTCGGGTTGTTCTTTAGCAAGACCCCTGATTCAGGGAGCCGGGCGTTCGAACTCTACGGGGCCATGAGCCGCTGTGTCTGGCCGCAGTACGACACCACGCGAAAAATCGATTGGCCGTGGCTGAGGGCGCACTATCCGCAGCGACTGAAACTGGCGGCGGCGGCCCTGGTCGCGGGCCTGGTTTCGATCCTGCTCGCCGCGTGGCGGCGGAAGAAGCGATCGGATGGAATGAGAGCCCGGCATTCGGCGCAGGAGAACAGGAATTGACGGACAAAGGGCACATAGCGGCGGATACCGCCAGGGGACAATACGGGTTCCTGCACCACGTGGCGCGGGCCGCCGTGTGGATCGTCCCCGTGCTGTGCCTGGCCGTAGCGGTCACCCTGCTGACGTTCGTCTTTCTCGACGCGCGCGATACGCTCTGGTGCCAGTATAGCGACGGCGATACGATCCGGCGCGAGGCGCTGGACGCTCACCCGCGCCCGACGTTGTGGAGTCATCCGGACCCCTGGACGGGACCCGTCGCCACCCGCCTCATCCAGGGCGGGCCGCACTTCACGCCCGACGACGGACACGCCATCATCGCGATTGCGGCACCGGACCGCGCCGACACGGATCTGCATGTGGCCGCCTGGACGGGACACTCGTGGAGTGCTGCGGTTCCCATGGAAGGCGCGAATTCGGAGTCCAACGAGTTTGAGGGGGTCATCAGTTCCGACGGCCGGTTCCTGTACCTGACCAGCGATCGCGATGGTGGATGTGGCGCGGCGGATATCTGGGTTGCCTGCCGAACCCCCAGCAATCGTTGGGAGGTGGTTGCCCCCCTCGGTGGCACGGCGAATACCGTGGCCCAGGAGCGGGGGTTATCCCTTTCCGCGGATGGCAGGACCCTGTACTTCGCCTCGGACCGCGGCGGGGGCAACGGCGGGTATGACCTGTTCCGCGCCCTCCTTGAATTGCCGCCGGACCAACGGATGGAGGCCGGCCAGACTTCCGCGCCGCCGGCGGTGCTTCGGGTCGAGCGTCTGGGCGGAATCTCCTCCAGCGCCGATGATCGGGATCCGGCACTGTCACCCGCCGGCGACCTGCTGTACTTCTCCTCCAACCGCCAGGACGGTCATGGCGGTTACGACCTGTATGTCAGCCGGGTAATCCGGGGTGCCCTCCAGAGCCCCGAGAATGCGGGTGAAGAACTCAATGGCGCCGGTGATGAGCGCCGGCCGGCCCTGCGCATGCAGGGCTTCGACATGGCCTACGTCACGACCCTGGGAACCAACACGCCACGAGTGGTCTCGGTCACGCGGCGCGAAGTGGTGGAGGGCCTGGATGACGCCCGGTGGCAGTCCTACCTGGCGCTGCTGGACCGGATCAAGTGGTGGGTGCTGGCGCTTCTGGGTTCGCTCCTTGCCCTGATTTATCTGGTCCGGCGTTATCGCGACCTGACGAACCGTTTCCATAAATGCCTGATGGCCTCCGCCATTCTGCATGCGGCGATGCTCTTTGTCGTGGCAACGTGGACGGTAACCAAGGAGGTCAAGAACTCCATGGATGCCGCCTTGGAGATGATGGTGGACCAGGGATCGCTCGATAGCATGGAGAAGGAAATCGGCACGCGCAAAGAGGCCATGGAGCTTGACCAACACAAGCAAACGATCGCGTTGCCGGCCGCGGCGATTCCCCGGATGGTTTCCGAGCAGGCCCGTGAGCAGGTGGATCTCGAGGAGTTCGCTCCCGCGAGCGTGGGCGGCGCCGGGGAGGGAGGGATGACGGTTCCCGCCGGCCCGAAGCGTGCGGAACAATCCCTGGTTGAAGCCGTTCCGGTTTCGTCCGGCCAGCGGGACGCATCACCAGCTGTCACCGTCAGCCGCGAACTGAAGACCCTGCAGACCGAACTGCAGGTGGCGGATGTGGACCAGATCGCGCTGGAGGAGCCGCCCGCAGGAAGTGCGGCACCCTCCGCCACAAGCGAGGTCAAGCTGGACACCGCCCGCGCCCAGAAGTCGGTGTCCGGCGAATTCAAGCCGAGCCGTCCATCTGAAACGAAAGCGGTGAGCGAGGCCCCCTCGGGAAGCGAAGTGACCCGCGCCCTGGCGGAACCGGGGTCCGCTGCGCCGGTCAAGACTTCCGGCGGATTGGCATCGGCCAGCCTTGCCGCCGCTTTAACGCGTTCGGTGGCGCCTGGCGAATCCCCGGTCTTCCGGAAGTCCACTGGGTACGACCTCCCTGTGGAGGGGCTCGAGCTGGAGATGCCCGCTTACGGCGAGACCCGTGCGGGCGCCACCAATAACATGCGCGGCGCCGTGGCGGCCGGGTCGGGCATGAGCGGCGTCTTCGATCCGGCAGGCGGGGTTGCCCGAGTCGGTTCGTCTTTCCAGAACGGCGGCGGACCCGGCGGCGGCGGGACCGGCAGGACCGGCGGCGACACCGGAGACGGGCGCGGTCCCGGCGGGAAAGGTTTAGGGGGCGGTGCGGTGGGCGGGACCGGCGCGGGGGTCGGCGATGTCGTCGGTGGCGCAGGAACGGGCGGAGCAGGCGGGGACGGATCCGCACTTTCGGGATCCGGCGGCGATCGCGTCAGCGCGGTGGGCGGGGTCGCGCCACGCGCGACGGGCAACCGTTCACCCGGCGCTCGGATCGAAGAGGGATCGACGGATGCGATCCTGACGACACTGGCCAAGCGCGGCGGCGCGCGGGCTGGTGCCGTGCGCCTCGGTCCCCCGGTCGAACTGGATGTTCCGCCCGAATATGCAAATCGCAACGTGCCGGACTTGATTGTCTTTTCCGGGCGCCCGTCGCTGGAAGTGGTGGAGGCGCTTGGCGGCAGCGGCGAGACCGAGGGCTCGATCCGCGGTTCGCTAAACTGGCTGACGCGCAACCAGGAGGCTGACGGGCGTTGGTCCTGCGATCGCCATGGCGGACAGGCCGGACACGATGTGGCGGCGACGTCGCTGGCGCTGCTCTGTTATTACGGATGGGGCATGAAACATAATGTGGACTGTGAATACACCGAGCCGGTCAAGAAAGGCATCACCTGGCTGCTGGGGCAGATGAAGCCGGACGGCGACATTCGGGGCGGTAATGCCGGCAACGGGATGTACGATCAGGGCATCGCCGGAATGGTGCTGTGCGAGGCCTACGGCATCAGCCGGGATCCGGCGCTTTTTCTGCCGAGTTCCAATGCGATCGCCTTTATCGCAAAAGCGCAGAACAAGGACGGTGGCTGGCGCTACCAGCCGGGTTCCCAGGACTCGGACATGTCGGTATTCGGCTGGCAGTTCATGGCCCTGCACAGCGCGAGGATGTCCGGCATTCCCGTCCCGAGCAATACCCTTGAGAAGGCGGACAG
>JBAXWO010000116.1:0-7042 GCA_037128375.1 bacterium | reverse complement strand
TAGGAAAGCCTGAGGTCGGGATCAAGTGAGGAATGCGGGAAAGTCTCTCCATCTTCTTGCATATTACGGGTTCAAACACCGGCAAGTTCCTCCGGGGTATTGACGTTCTTCCAGGCCCGGACCCATGCAGCCGGGATGAGCGGGGAGACCACCTTCTCTTTTCCTGCGCAATCGGAGGGGCGGTTGACGGATTCCAACAATGTTGCGGATCTGAAATCGTAGCATGCCAGCAGCGGCTCCGGTCGGGACGCGCCCGGCAGGAGCGGCAAAACCGCCCAGACGCCCGGACGCCGTTGTTCGAGGAGCCAGCGCACGGCGTCCCCCGAAAGGAGGGGAAGATCACACGGCACAAAGATCCAGGAGGTGAGCGGGGCCCAGCGCATCGCCGCCCGCATGCCGCTCAGCGGGCCGCATGCGTTCTCCACGTCGTTCAGGACCGGGAGATCCTGGAGGAGTGCCGGAACCTCACCGCGGCCCAGCAGGACGATCTTTTCCACCTGCCCCCGAACCGCCGACACGGCACGCTCAAGCCAGGTCTCTCCGTTCTGCTCGATCAGATGCTTGGGCCGCCCCATTCGGGAACTGCGCCCGCCCGTCAGAATGCCGGCGTAAAGGGGGGCAGCCCGCCACAACGATGGCAGTCTGGCCTCGATGAGGTCCATGGCCAGATGCGGCCGGTCCTCATTCCGGCCAAGAATGAACTGAACAGGGGTGACGCCCGCAGGTGGAGGGTCGCCTTCAGGCCCACTCAGCCAGAGCTTGTTGGCCAACGGTGTCGTCTTGTGGCCCTCGACCAGGATCAGGTCAACATGGGGCCCCAACACCCTGAGCACGTTCTCAAGCGGCATGTCGTCGCGCCGGTGTGCCCGGAAGAACGCCTCGGCGGGGCCCCGGATCAGGACATCGGCCCCGGCTTTGAAGAACCGATCGGTATCCTTGCCTTCGCGATCGATATCGAGGCCATGGGCATCATGCTTGATCACGCCGACTCTGAGGCCTTGCCGGGATAGTCGCCTGACAAGTTCCTCGATCAGGGTCGTCTTGCCGGCTCCGCTGTATCCGCAAATGCCGAAGACGGGAATCCGTTCCGTCATGGTGCGGTCTCCTGGCGCCCGCAATCGCCCGGATCACCGCGAAGTTTTGCCAGCCCGTGCCCGAGCGCCGGAAGCACCGCCTCAAGGTTTTCAACGGCCGCCCGCTCAGAACCGGGCAAACTGATGATCAAGGTGCCGCCCCGGATTCCCGAAACGGAGCGCGACAGCATGGCGCGCGCGGTTTTCTCCGACGACGCCCGGCGCATGGCTTCATCGAGGCCCGGCGTAGGGCGCCCGATAACGGCGGCGACCGCTTCCGGCGTGACGTCACGCGGTGCAAAGCCGGTCCCGCCCACGGCGAGCACAAGATCAATCGAATGGCCGTCGGAGAAGTGACACAAGGCGCTCTCGATCTCAGCCTGCTCGTCCGGCAGGATACGGGTGGTGTAGACGTGGGCCCCGAGTCCCTCCGTCAAACGTCTCACCACCGCCGGGCCTGCCGTATCTTCAGTCTGGCCGCGGGAACAGCGATCGCTGATGGTTAGGACAACGGCCTGGAAGGTTTCACGCGAGACCGTCGCCACGACGTCGGCCGGATCGCCGGCGGCAACCAGACCGCCCGCCGTCACCCGAGCAAACAGGCCGAGCCGCGGCATGATGCAGTCGCCGGTCTGGTGGTAGATGGCGCAGTGCGCGTGACAGATCTTCCCGAGCTGCGTCACGATCAACTCCGCCTCCTGTCCCACCCTGATCCTGCTACCCAACCCCAGGACACCCAGGTTGAGACCCGAGAGGATCATGTTCTCGGCGAAATCACCGGCCTTGAGATCCGGCAGCCCCTTCCTGCGCATGCCCTCGACGTCATCGGTCGCCAGAAGACTGACCTGCCGGTGCCAGGGGCCGGCGTGGGCATCCCCCTCGATGCCGTGATCCGCGATCAGGCGGGCGGAGGCCGTGACCCGCTTCCGCTCGCCCTTTTTGGCGCTGATGCAAACCGCCTCAATTTTTCCGGCCATTGTCAGTCCTTTCATTCCACCAAATACCCGACTTCCCCGCCGTTCACAATCTTCTTGCAGGCGCCGTGCACAGGGCCCTGATCGTCACTTGGGGGCCTGTTACGCTGGTTCACCCGCCGATCGAGGCCATGGCCATGTTCTGCTCAAAGATCCTGTCCGCAGTCTTCCCCGACAAGACGCGGCGTACGACGGCGGCAATGGACGTCCGGTCTCCGGCGCGCAGTGTTTCCCGGATAGGGACGCCGCCGTCCCTGGCCAGGCACCCGATCAATCGTCCGTCCGCGGTAACCCTGAGGCGTGCGCATGTGCCACAAAACGGGGCGCTGCACGAGGAGATGAATCCCACGGTACCCCGTCTTCCCTCCGCGCTGACCACGCTGTAACGCGAGGCGGATTCCCCGGATTCCATCCCGAGCGGGTGGAACGTAAAGTGCGATGACAGGCTCCGTTGCACGGCTTCGGAGGAAATAAATCCATTGGCAGAAAGGGGGGCCCCTGGGCCGATGGGCATCAATTCGATAAACCGTACCTCGCAATCCCTGCGGAGTCCAAACTCCACCAGATCCCGCAATTCGTTGTCGTTGACACCCCGGATGACAACCGTGTTCAGTTTTAGAGGGCGCAACCCAACGTCCAAGGCGGTGGTGATTCCATCCAGAACAGCCTGCAGGTCTCCACCTCCGGTCAGACGGCGGAAGGTATCGTGAGAAATCGAATCCAGACTGACGTTCACCCGGCGCAAGCCTGCCCGCCGGAGAAGAGGCGCCATTTCAGCCAGGTGCAACCCGTTGGTCGTGAGCGCGAGATCCGGAATGCCGAGGTCCGCGAGTTTGGCGACCAACCTCTCGATGTCGGGACGAACCAAGGGCTCCCCGCCCGTGATCCGAACCTTGGTCAGGCCGAACTCCTCCTGGAGACAGGCGACCAGAGCCGTGATTTCCTCGTAGGAGAGAATTTCGTCCCTGCCGAGAAGCGGAACACCCTCGGGCGGCATGCAGTAGCCGCACCGCAGTTGGCAGCGGTCGGTGACGGAAATCCGCAGAGAGAGCCCCTGTGACGCGGGGTGGGATTTCATAGCCGTCTCCAGGCGTGATAATCAACCAAGGCTCCCGCTGGGAGGCTCGACACTGCGGCGGGCATCACGATCATTCCTTCCGCCTTGCTGCCCGCCTCGAGATCCGCGGACCCCGCGTTCGGGATGGGTTCCACTGTGGTGCCGCTGTCGGTGTGCACGAGGCGCCCCAGCAGGTAGTGCTGGACCCGGCCCTTCGTTGCCACTGGAGAGAACAAGGGGAGTCGCAGGCGGCGGCGACAATCCGCCTCAGGGCAGCCCGAGAGATAGCGCAGCGCGGGAAGCACGAACTCATGAAAACCTGTCAGCACGCTCAACGGGTTGCCCGGCAATCCGAAGATGCACCGGTTGCCATCGGCCGAGGCGAAAAGTTGAGGTTTCCCCGGCTTCATGGCGACGCCGTGAAACCGGATGGTACCGCCGGCCTCGCGGACGACATCTGGCACGAGGTCGTATTTTCCGACGGAGACCCCGCCGGTAACGAGCACCACGTCGTTACCGCGCAACGCCTGGCACAGGGCCGCGAGGAGCTTCGCGCGATCGTCCGGCACGCAGACCCAGGCGGTGGAGTCAAACCCGTGTTCGGCAAGTGCGGCGACGAGCATCGGGCCGTTCGAGTCGCGAATCTCGTGGATATCGACCTTCTCCCCGGGTTGTTTCAGTTCCGCCCCTGTTGTGATGACCGCGATCCGTGGCCGTGCATGCACACGCGGCTCCACACAGCCCGCAGCGGCGCATACTGCCAGAGCGGTGGCATCGAGTGCGGCGCCCCGGGGAAGCAACGTCACACCCCGCCGCGCGTTTTCACCCCGCCGCAGGATATTCCGGCCCCTTGAGACCGGAGCCAGGATCGTTACGACGCCGTCATCCTTGGATTCGGTATCCTCGACCATCACCACGGTATCCGCGTCCGGCGGCACATTGGCGCCGGTGAAGATGCGGACACAGTCGCCGGGCGCGAGTGCGGTTTGCGCGGCGGAACCTGCCGGGATTTCGCCGACGACGCGCAGGTTCACCGGTGTGGCGGCAATATCATCCGCGCGGACGGCATAGCCATCCATGGCTGAACGATCAGCGGCGGGAATATCCCGGTCGGCTAGAACGGGCTCTGCGAGGTAATGATATAGGCATTGGCTGTACGTGCGCGGCGCGGCCGGCAAAGGCATCACGCTCGCCACGATCACACGCCAGGCGTGATCGGGTTCCACCATACCAGCTCCTTACTTGCTTTACGGCGACTTATTGGAGGCGTCAGCAGGCTCCGGGGATACCGTGGCCGCTAACCTGCTTGAGCACCTTGCGGGCGGCCCGGATAAAGCGATCGACATCGGCCTCCGTATGCGCAGCGGAGATGAACCCGACCTCGAACTGCGAGGGCGGGAGGTAGAAGCCGCGCCCCAGCATTCCCCGGAAGAAGGCTGCGTAAGCCTTTGCGTCGCAACGCTTCACCGTGGCCAGATCCGTCGGGGCCTCGCCCATGAAGAACGGCGTGAACATTCCGCCAAAACCGGCGCAATGCATCGTGACACCCGCCGCCTGCGCCGCGGCGTTGAGTCCCTGGGTCAGGCGGCACCCCAACGCTTCCAGTCGCGGATACGGATTCTCCACACGGCTCAGTTCCAGCATGGCCAAACCGGCCGCCACGGCCACGGGATTGCCGCTCAGCGTTCCCGCCTGGTAGACGGGACCGAGGGGGGCGAGTTTGCGCATGATGTCGGCGCGTCCTCCCACGGCGCCAATTGGCATGCCTCCGCCGATAATTTTGCCCAGCGTGGTCAGGTCGGGCGTTACACCGCATAACGCCCCGTAAGTCGTCGGGCCGAGGCGAAAACCGGTGATGACTTCATCGAAGATCAACAGCGCGCCGCACCGGGTGGCCGCCTCGCGGAGGCCGGCGAGAAAACCCGGCGCCGGCGGGATGAGTCCCATGTTGCCGGCGACCGGTTCAACGATAATGGCGGCCAGATCGTCGCCCTGGTCACGGGCGATGCGGTTGACGGCTTCGAGGTCATTGTAGGGCGACACGAAGACCTCCGCCGCGATCGAGGGCAGAACCCCCGCGGAAGAACTGATTCCGCCGGTTAGCAGGCCGCTGCCGGCCGCCACCAGCATGGCATCCGTGTGGCCGTGATAGCACCCGTCGAACTTGAGGATCTTGCGCCGCCCCGTGAAACCACGGGCCAGCCGCAGGGCCGTCATCACGGCCTCGGTGCCGGAACTGACCAGGCGGACCATTTCCATGGAGGGCACCTGCGCGCACAAGCGCTCGGCAAATTCCACCTCGCGCGGCGTGTTGATTCCGAAGCTCGTGCCTTCGGAGGCGGCCTTCCGGATAGCCTGCACGATTTCCTTGCGGGCGTGACCGAAGAGCAGGGGGCCCCATGAGCCGCAGAAGTCGGTGAGTTTGGCACCTTCGACCGTCTTGATACGCGCACCTTTACCGCTCACCACGTAGAGGGGATCCCCCCCCACGGAGTTGAAAGCCCGCACGGGGCTGTTGACACCGCCCGGAATCACCCGCGTCGCCCTGTCAAAAAGTTCCCTTGAAGTCATCGGTTATCACCCTTTCCTGAAGATCTCGTCGTAGCGGTTCGCCCAATAAGAGATGATGAGGTCCGCCCCGGCGCGTGACAGCGCCATGGTGGACTCGCGAACCATGGCGCCTAGGTCGCCCCAACCGCGGTCCGCCGCAGCGATCAGCATGGAGTACTCGCCGCTCACGTTGTAGGCCGCAATCGGAAGATCCGTCTGGTCACGCAGGCGGGCGAGGATGTCGAGATAGAATAGCGACGGTTTCAGCATCAGCATGTCCGCGCCTTCCGCCTCGTCGAACTGCGACTCGCGCAGGGCCTGGCGGAGATCGCCGAACGAGGACTGATAGCCGCGCCGGTCGCCTTTTTGCGGAGCCGATTCTTCCGCCTCGCGGAACGGCCCGTACAGGCTTGAGGCGAACTTGGTCGAATAGCTCATCAGCAATGTCTGCTGGAATCCCTGCGCATCGAGGGCCTGACGGATGGCCGTTACCTGGCCGTCCATCATGGCGCTGGGCGCAACCATATCGGC
Source organism: bacterium (assembly GCA_037128375.1). Classification (GTDB taxonomy): domain Bacteria; phylum Verrucomicrobiota; class Kiritimatiellia; order CAIKKV01; family CAITUY01; genus CAMBRF01. The sequence goes on along the minus strand of JBAXWO010000116.1, from coordinate 857 downwards.
GCCGGCGGCAGCGTGCGAGACGGCCATTTTTGCCAGGATGGCATTGGCGGCGTCGTTGTCCACATCGCCGGATTCCATCAGGGGTCCGCAATGCCCGTGGGAGGTATAGGCACAGACACACACATCCGAGGCAATCACCAGGTCGGGGAACTTCTTTCGGATCTTCCTGATCGCCTGCTGTACGGCGCCGCGGTCGTCATAGGCGGCGGTGCCGGAGGCATCCTTGCTTGCGCCTTCCACAAGGCCGAAGACGAGAATGCTGCCAATGCCCATGTCGACCACGCGGGTCAGGTCCTTCAACAGGACGTCAGCGCTCATGCGGCTTTGGCCGGGCATGGCGTCAATCGGTTCCCTGACGCCCGTGCCTTCCTTGACGAACACCGGCCACATGAATTTCCCGGGGCCCGGCATCGGCATGTCGAACATGCGCCGCAGGGCAGGGGTGCGGCGCAGCCGCCGCAATCGAACTTCAGGATAGTTGCTCATCGTTTCTCCTGCATTCCTTGCCGGACATAATGCCCGGCAAGCGCTTCCATACTGGACTCGACGGTTGCCTCGGGGGGAACCAGGTCCGCCGCCAAGCCACACTTCTTCAGGGCCGCCAGCGTGGGTTTTCCGAGCGCGACCACAAACTTGTCTTTCAGCGAGGCGGCTCCCCATTGCTGCTCGTACACTTCCACGGCGGAGGCACTGGCGAAGAAGGCCACTTCGAAATCAGGTTTTCCGGCGTGCGCGATCGGTTGGTTTCGGTAAAGAACAGAATCCTCCACAACGGCGCCCATGCCGCGCAGGGACACGGCCAGGTCGGGTCCGGCCTTGTCGGAGCGCAGCCGCAGGATGCGAAGCCCGGGCTTGAC
>JBAXWO010000115.1:0-7058 GCA_037128375.1 bacterium | reverse complement strand
ACTGCCGCTCGACGAGGAGCAGGCTACAGTCGTCGTGGTTCAACTCATAGTCCTCCCCCCGGATGACGTCGAGCACACGCCGGGCGAGGGTGATGTAACGCCGCCTGCTCAGTGTTTCAAGCACCACCTCCTTCAGGCGCCCGGCGCCGTAGGGCTCGTGGGTGGTCCGGTGCGTGGCTTCCAGGATTCCATCGGTGAGCAGAACCAGTGTCGAACCCGGCGGGGCGGGGGCCTGCGTCTCGCCGGAGGGCTCGTAACGAGTCGGCTTCGGGGAGGCAAACCCGATGGGCAGGTCGCCGCCGCCGGCCAGCGTGCCGGACACGTCCCCGCCACTGTCCACGATCAGGAACGGATCGGGATGCCCGCAGTTCATACAGGTCCAGACAGACCGGACCGGATCGAAGATCGCCATGAACAGGGTCGCATAGATGGCCGGATTGGACACCTGCCGTCGGAAGCGGGCATCCACGGCCCGGCACACGGCGGCGGGCCCGTCGCGGAAGGAATCCGGGATGACTTCGGCGATTACGGCCTTCAACAGGGCCGACACCAGTGCCGACGCCACACCGTGGCCGCAGACATCGCCCACGTAAACGCACAGCCAGTCCCCGGGAAGCGCGACGATGTCGAAAACATCGCCCCCCACCGTAAGGCTCGGCTGGTAGGCCACGTCTACCGCGAAATTCCCCACAAAAAGCGGGTGCGCGGGAAACAGTTTCCGTTGCAGCGAACCGGCCAGATCCAGTTCGCGGGTCATCTGCTCGCGCCACAGCCGCATCTCGTCGGCGCCGCGTTTCAAGGCCAGCGCGTTGCGTACGCGGGCGAGCAATTCCCGGGCATTGAAGGGCTTGCGAATATAGTCGAACGCCCCGAGGTCGAGCCCGCGCTCGACATCCTCCACCGCGCGGCGCGCCGTGACCAGAATGACGGGGATCATGGACGTGGCCGGGGTGTTCCGCAGCAGTTGGCACACCTCGTATCCGGAGATGCCCGGCATCATGACGTCCACGAGGGCGAGGTCCGGTGCACAGCGGCTGGCCAGTTCGAGACCGATCGCGCCGTCGGCGGCCTCCAGCACCTCGTGTCCCTGCGCGGAAAGGAGTTTCCTGAGTACCGCGCGGTTGGGCAGTTCGTCGTCCATGATGAGGATTCGACTGCGGCGGGCACTTTCGTCCGGAAGGGAGGAGGGGGCCGTCAGGGGCTGCGCCGTCTTATTCATGGAGGGGGTTCTCCCGACCGCGCCGCGGCCTCAGCGGTCTGGAGCCACAGCTCCAGCCGTTCGTGAAGGAGCCGGCAGATGGGCCACTCGCCTGCCCGGGCGGAACGGCTCAGCGCCGTGCCTACCGCTGAAATCTCGGGAAACCCCATGGTCCCGCCCATGCCTTCCAGGGAATGTGCGAAGGCCCGCGTCGCCTTCTCGTCAGTGGCGGCGACCGCCGCGGCCAGAGCGCCGACGTTTTCGCGCAGGTGTGCGCAGAAGAGCCTGTAAATCTCGTCGTCGAGTACGTCCGTATCCACCCTGTAATCGCCCGCGAGCGTCTCCAGGTTCGGGATGACCTCGGCGAACAAACGGCGGGCGGCTGCCTGCACCGACACCGGCGGCTGCCACCCGCCGTTCTTCAGGGCTCCCGGTGTCATGAGGCGTCCCCCGTGGCCGGCTTGGGCAGCCACTTTTCAATGATCGCGCGCAACTTTTCGGGGCGGATCGGTTTGGCGAGGTAATCGTTCATGCCCGCCGCCAGGCATTCCGCGCGGGCGTCAGCCAGGGCGTGGGCGGTCACGGCGACAATCGGGATCGGGCGAGGCGGGGCTTCCCCCTCGCCCTTTGCGTGGGCCAGCGCCTGCTGTTTTTCGAGGTGGCGGATACGCCGGGTAGTTTCATAGCCGTCCATCTCGGGCATCTGGCAATCCATGACAATCAGGTCGTAGGCGTGCCGCTTCAACGCTTCGAGCGCCTCCATTCCGTTACTGGCGTAATCCAGATGGCGGTACCCCATATGCGCCAGTTGTTTCAGAGCGACCATGCGATTCACTTCGTTGTCCTCGACCAACAGGATGCGCGCCGGAGACGTCGGGACTCCCGCCGCCGGCGTGGCCGGGGTGGGGCATTCCGGGTGCTGGGGTGCCGGAGCGGTGTTCAGGGGGAGGGTGAACCAGAACATTGAACCGCGGCCGACCGTGCTGTCGCAACCGATCCGTCCGCCCATGAGTTCCACCAATTGGCGCGAAATCGCCAGTCCCAGCCCCGTTCCGCCGTAACGGCGGGCGAAGGAACTATCCTGCTGGGTGAAGGGTTGGAAGAGGCGCTCACGCGTTTCCGGCGAAATGCCGATTCCCGTATCACTCACTTCGAAACGCAGCCAGAGCCCTTCGCCTGCCCGGGGATCGGTCTGCGCCCGTGCGACGACTTCGCCCTTCTCGGTAAACTTGACGGCATTGGAGACGAGGTTGATCAGGACCTGCCGGATACGGCCGGCGTCGCCCTCCAGCAGGGGCGGGATATCCGCCGCAGTGCTGGATATGATTTTCAGACCCTTGGCCGACGCCCGTTCCGCGACGATGTCCACGGCTTCTTTCATCAGGCTGACCATATCGAACACTTCATTCGAGATGGTCATCTTGCCGGCCTCGATTTTCGAGAAATCCAGGATATCGTTGATCAACGCCAGCAGCGCCTCGCCGCTGGAGCTGATGGTTTCGACGAAATCGCGTTGTTCATGGGTCAGGGGGGTCCGCAGCAACAGGCCGGTCAGGCCGATCACGGCATTCATGGGCGTGCGGATCTCGTGGCTCATGTTCGCCAGGAATTCGCTCTTTGCCTGATTGGCTTTCTCCGCGGCGCGGGCCAGGACATTCGCGCGGTCCATTTCCTGCTCAATGCGGTGGTGCGACCGTTCGACGTCCTGCATCATGGCCATGATCGTCTGGCGGTTCTCCTCCAGTTCGTGAGTCCGGCGTCGCAGGTCTTCGTGCGCCTGCAGCAGCCGTTCCTCGGTCTTTTTTTGAGCCGAGAGGTCCACGAACGTTTCCAGCAGGTAGTCCCGGCCTTTGAGGGAGAGGGGAACGACCGTCTTCAAGATCGGAATACGGGTGCCGTCCGCACGGATCAGGATACGTTCGGCATTGTCCACCGTGGCGTGTTCGTCCGTGATCGGGCACTTTTCCCGCTCGGTTGGGCAAACGAACTGGTGGCACTCGTGCCCGATGACGTGCTGCGGGGCGGTCCCTATGATCCGAGCCCCGGTCGGATTCATATCCTGGATCAGGCGGGTTTTCTGATCCACGAGCATGACGCCGACGGGCATGCTGTCCAGGAGCAGCGTCAGGCGGGCCTCGCTCTCGCGGATGGCCGTGGCCGCTTCCCGGTTGATCTGCAGTCCCGCGAAGGAGACCATGAACAGAAGGCACAGGACAAAGGTCACCAAGATCACGCCGAAACGAAACAGGGCCACGTGGGACTGCCACGGGGCGGCGGCCACGTCGAGTCCCAGTACGGCGATCATGCCTTTGCCGTCCGTGTCATGCACAGGCGCCAGTCCCGAAACCCAGGTTCCCCACCGGTCGAGAAACGGGCCCTCCACATGGGACTCACCCGACTTAAACATGCCGAACAACAGGGGAGTGGCTTCCTCATAGACTTGGCCCGGCGGCGAGTAGTCCGCGCTGCGGGCCGGCTCGGAATCGGCGAGGAAAACAACATGTTTCCCGCTCTGTCCCAGCAGGTAGGCGAACCGGCAGTCGGGATTCGCCGCGCGAACGCGCGCCAGTTGGCGGCGCAGTATCGCAAACGAGACCGATTTCTCGTCTTCGGCGTTGCCCTTCAGTTCCTTCACGACCGAGGGGTCCATCGCGGCGGACGCGGTGACCGCGCGCGAAATGAGATTCCGGCGCATGGAGTTCTCCCCTTCGTGGCCGGCCCACAGGGCCGCCGCCCACCCGGCAGCGTTCACCAGCAATAGTGGCGCCAGCACTTGGACCATCCAGGAGGGATGGCGGCGACTGAAAATGCGCGGCTCCCCGCTGACTTCAACCTGGAGGGCGAGGGTCAGGTAAAGAAGCAGGCACACGGCGGGGATTGTGCGAAACATCTGATACGGCAGACCCAGCAGCGGGATGATGCTGTCGCTGTTGATCCAACAGTCCTGGGCGAACGGCAGGGCGTTCATGGTCGTGCCGCCTGCGAGCGCGTAAAGCCCCATCGCCATGGCCGCCCCGCGCATCAACCGGCGCGCCAGGGGCGACGACAGGCGCTTGGCGGTCAATCCGAGCGCCAGCGCGGTCCAGAGCCCCGTGGTCAGCCCCAACCCCAGCAGTGCCACCGCGTCCATTCCGCTCCACTGCCAGCCCGCCAGGGCATAGAGGCCGACCATGAACAGCAGGGGGAAGACCACCCACCGGCCGACTTTCACGCCGAAATATTCGTAGGTCGTCAGCCGCGCAAACTCGATCAGCATGAGATAGGCGATGCTGCCTATGACCATGCGTATGACGGTCAGCGGCAACCACTCACCCGCTACCAGCGCGAACAGTTCGAGGCAGCCGTGAAGGCCCAACAGCAGGAGGGCCCACCCGAAACGCTTCCAGTTTGGGCCCAGTGAGCGTCCGAGGACGAAACACATGGCCCCGGCGACCCATAACGCCAGGCCCTTGATGAAGAGCACGTAGTCAAGTTGGTTTTGAAAGAACTCAGCCACAGGTCTCATTTCTCCCTATCGCCGTGTCAGGGCCCCCTGGTCCACGCCGGCGCGGGTCTCGTTTGCCTGCTCCTGTGGAGTGGTCACCTGCGAGTATCCGCCGGACATTCATCATCACCCGCCCTTTCCCGCGATTGGCCGTTGCCAATCCGGCCGCGTTCGCGCCCCACCTGCACGGGAGGACGCTACAACACGGGTTTCCACGATGGCAAGCAGATTTGCCATGCGCACCGCCCCGGGTTGGCGCCCATTACAGCTCCCGCCGTTGTGGGACAGGTTCAAGATTGAAGTGTGGCTTCGGAATGTGTCATCCTTGCGATGAAGGAGTCATTTTATGGGCATGAATGTCACGCAGAAGATACTGAGCGAACACCGGGTCAGCGGCGATCTGACGCCGGGTCGGGAACTGGCCATCCGGATTGATCAGACCCTGACGCAGGACGCCACCGGCACGATGGCCTACCTCCAGTTTGAGGCCATGGGGTTGGACCGGGTGCGGAATGAGTTGGCGGTCAGTTATGTGGACCACAACACCATCCAGGTCGGTTTCGAGAACGCCGACGACCACCTGTACCTGCAGAGTGTGGCCGCCAAGTACGGCATCATTTATTCGAAGCCGGGCAATGGCATCTGCCATCAGTTGCATCTGGAGCGGTTCGGCGCGCCGGGCAAGACCCTGCTGGGGTCCGACTCGCACACGCCCACGGGCGGCGGGATCGGGATGATCGCCATCGGCGCCGGCGGCATCGACGTGGCGGTGGCCATGGGCGGCGGGGCGTTCTACCTGACCGCGCCGAAGGTGGTCAGAATCCAGCTCACCGGCAAACTGCGCCCGTGGGTGACGGCGAAGGATGTGATCCTGAAGGTTCTGCAGACGTTTACCACCAAGGGGAATGTCGGCTGCATTTTCGAATATGCCGGGCCGGGGTTGAAATCCCTGACGGTTCCAGAGCGCGCCACGATCACGAATATGGGCGCCGAGTGCGGCGTGACCACCTCGGTGTTTCCCAGCGACGACGTTACCAGGGCTTTTCTCGAAGCGCAGGGGCGGGGCGCCGACTGGCGGGAACTGAAGGCGGATGAAGGGGCGACGTACGAGAAGACGGTCACGATCAACCTCTCCACACTCGAGCCCCTGGCCGCCGCGCCCCATTCACCGGACAATATTGTGACGGTGGCCTCGCTGGCGGGAACCCGGGTGGATCAGGTGATGATCGGCTCCTGCACCAACTCGTCGTATCAGGATCTGAAAACGGTGGTGAAGATTCTCGACGGACACAAGGTGCACCCCGAGGTCAGTCTGGGGGTCGCCCCGGGATCGCGGCAGGTGCTGGGAATGCTGGCCGACGATGGTGGCGTCGGCATCCTGCTGGGGGCGGGGGCCCGCCTGCTGGAGAACGCCTGCGGATTCTGCATCGGGAATTCCCAGTCGCCGGCGACGGATGCCGTCTCGCTACGGACCAATAACCGGAATTTCGAGGGGCGGACGGGGACGAAGTCCGCCAAGGCCTATCTCGTCAGCCCGCCCATTGCGGCGCTGGCGGCGATCCACGGGCGGGAGGTGGATCCGCTGGCGGCGGCCGATCTCAAGTATCCGCGGGTGAAAATGCCCAAGGTCTTCGAGATTGACGACTCGATGTTGATCCGTCCGGCGGCGGATCCCGGGACGATCAAGATCGTGCGCGGCCCGAATATTGGCGAGCCGCCGCGGAATACCCCGCTGCCGGAGTCGCTGAAGGGTGTGGCGACGATCAAAGTCGGCGATAAGATCACCACGGATCACATCATGCCGGCGGGGGCGCGTCTGAAGTACCGGTCCAATGTGCCCGCCTATTCCAAGTATGTGTTCGAGAACACCGACCCGGAATTTGCCCAGCGGGCGGCCGCCCTGCGGGACGCGGGGAAACACAATGTCATCGTGGGCGGAGAGTCCTACGGGCAGGGGTCCAGCCGCGAGCATGCGGCGTTGTGTCCGATGTATCTGGGCGTCAAGGTGGTCCTGGCGAAAAGCATTGAGCGCATCCATTCGGCCAATCTGGTGAACTTCGGGATTCTGCCGTTGTTGTTCGAGAACGCGGGGGATTACGAGAAGATCGCCCAGGGCGATGAATGGGCGCTGGAGGGGGCGCGCGAGGCGATCAAGACCGGCGCCGAACGCCTGGTGATCCGGAACGTGTCGCGCGGAGTGGACGTGCCTGTGACGGCCACCCTGACCGCCCGGCAGCGGGACATCATCTTGGCCGGCGGGTTGTTGAATTATACAAAGGTGGACGCCGGTGTCCCTACCGGCGTCGGGCGGATGGGAGAGGAAGAGACCGTGCTGGGGACAGCCCGGTCCACCCATGCTGAGGTTTGACTTAGGTG
>JBAXWO010000114.1:0-7091 GCA_037128375.1 bacterium | reverse complement strand
GGCCCCCCACGTCAGGTTGCAGAGTCTGGCGGTATTCCGGCGTCTGGCCGAGGCGGAAGGCCGGGTTCACAACAAAACACCGGAGGCCATCCACTTTCACGAGGTGGGGGCACTGGATGCCATCGCGGATATTGTCGGCGCCTGTGAAGCGCTTGCGTCGCTCAACGTCGACGCGGTCGGTTTCTCACCCCTGCCGTCGGGGCACGGCACGATTCATTGCGCGCACGGGGTGATCCCCAATCCGCCGCCTGGAACGGTCGAACTCCTCAAGGGGCTACCACTGGTTTTCGTGGATGAACCCTTCGAACTCGTGACGCCCACCGGCGCCGCGTTGCTGTCCACCTGGAGAACCCTGGCCACCCCGCCTGCCGGTTGGACCGTCAACCGCATCGGCCACGGCTTCGGTCAGCGGCGACTGAATGGACGTCCAAATCTCCTCCGTGCCATGCTGCTCACCCCCTGCCCCGTCGACGCCGGGGCGACGGACGCCTGCCTCGTGCTGGAGACCAATATCGACGACACCTCGCCGGAACTCGTCGGCGCGCTCGTCCAGAAACTCCTGACCGCAGGCGCCTTCGACGTCTTTTCCACCGCCATTCAGATGAAGAAACAACGGCCGGGAATACTGCTGACGACCCTGTGCGCCCCGGAGAACAGAGCGGTCATGCTCGACCTTATTTTCAGCGAGACGACCACGTTCGGGATCCGGGAGCACCTGACGCACCGCACCATGCTGGCGCGCGAAACCGTCGTCGTCAAAACGGCCTATGGCGATGTGCGCATCAAGGTCGGAACCTGGAAGGGACAGGCGGTGACCGCCTCACCGGAATACGAGGACTGCGCCGCCCGTGCCGCGGCCGCATCGGTCCCGGTCCGCGCCGTTTATGAGGCTGCGCAAGCCGAGGGGCAGAAACGACTCACACGTTAGATCCGCGCCAATGGAGTTTCTGGCGGAGCACCGAGAAATAATCGTATCCCGGAAGGTGGATAAACCGCGCGCTCCTTGCACTGCGCCGCACCGTCACGACGTCGCCCGTCTCCAACCGCTGCCCGACCTGGCCGTCGATGGAAAGTTCCGCCTCCTTCGACCGCTCGATCACGGTTATCTCCACCGTGGATTCATGCGGCAACACCAAAGGACGGGTACTCAGCGTATGGGGACAGATCAGGCTGACCACCAGTGCCTGCGCCGACGGCATCAACACCGGACCGCCCGCTGAAAGCGAATACCCCGTGCTGCCCGTGGGCGTCGACACAATCAGCCCGTCGCACACGAAATCCCCCACTTCCTGCCCATCCACCTGCATGCGCAAGCTCACCACACGTGAGCGCACCGACTTCACCACCGCATCGTTCAGCGCGCAGTATGTTCCCAGCACCTGCCCACAGCGGCGCACCTCGGCATCCATGATGACGCGGGTGGAGGTCGTATAGTCCGTCCGGACGAGGCAATCCAGCGCCCGCTCCAGGTCCCCTTCGGTCACACTCGTGAGGAATCCCAGCGCGCCCAGGTTCACCCCGATCAGGGGAATATCACGACCGTTCAGTTCGCGGACCGCGCGCAACATGGAGCCATCGCCACCCAGGACGATCATGGCGTCACAGTGCTCAACCAGGGCCGCGCCGGTCTCCTCGCAGGGAAGTCCCATCAGTTTGGCGGTGGCCTTGTCCGGAATCAATTTGACGCCCAATGCGGCGGCCTTGACGCGCAATCGCTCCAACACGGCCGCGGCATGGTGCTTGCCGCAGTTGGCCAAAACTCCCAGTGTATTCATAATATCCCTCCGGAAGGCAGCGCCGCTTTCCGCCACCAGGCCAGGAACTCCACATTGCCGGCCGGCCCCTTGATGGGGGACTCACAAAGACCTCTCCATTCCAAAGACAGGCCGCCTGTTCCGAAACGGCGGAGGGAAGCGATTACGTCCTCATGCACGGCCGGATCGCGCACCACGCCGCCCTTCCCGACCTTCTCCCGTCCCGCCTCGAACTGGGGTTTGATCAGCGTCACCAACTCACCCGACGGGGCGAGCAGCTTTGTAACAGGCGGCAGGATGAGGGTCAAGGAGATGAACGACACGTCGATCACGGCAAACCGGAAGGGCTCGGGAAGGTCGCCGGCCTGAAGATAGCGGGCGTTGATCCCCTCCTTCACCACCACGCGCGGGTCGTTCCGCAGTTTCCAGTCCAACTGACCCCGGCCCACATCCACGGAATAGACCTTGGCCGCCCCATGCTGGAGCAGGCAGTCCGTAAAGCCGCCCGTGGAGGCGCCGATATCGGCGCAAATCGCGCCCGCCACATCGATCCCGAAGCGCTGGAAAGCCTCCTCCAATTTTTCGCCGCCCCGGCTGACAAAGCGATTCCCCGCCTCAACCTCGATCGCGGCATCCTCCGCGCAGGGCCGTCCGGGTTTGTCGGCCACCTGCCCGTCCACCCGCACCGCCCCCGCCAGAATCAGGCGCTGGGCCTTCTCACGGCTTTCCGCATGCCCTTTCTCCGTCAGCAGCAGATCCAATCGTTTCTTTGCCATCACAACCTCCAAGGCCCGACTGTAGCGCTTTTCTTTGCAGGACGACACGTTTTTGCGTGGCTGGCTCCCACCGGGTGACCGGATCGGGTCCTGATATTTTTGCCGGATTCCCTTGACTCCGTCGTTCCGCATGGTTTGATTACCGCCCAATGCAAGCGAGCAAAGTAACCAGCCATGTGGCTCCTCTTCTGGCGGCGGCCATTCTTCTGGCCGTTGCCGTATTCGTCCGAACCTTTGATGAATCCATTGCCGGGGCGGTCCGGACCTATTCACACGCCGTCGGCAAGACACACGTCATCCAGGAAGCCCTGGCCTTTTTCCGTCCTTTCGGCAAGGGCGAGGTCGCCCTGCTGATCGCGCTTGCCCTGGGCTTTTGCGGCGCCCGTCGACGTGCCTCACAGATTCTGCTCAGCCTTCTCCTCGTTTCCCTGATCATCTGGCCCCTTAAACTGGGCGTCGGACGCGAACGCCCCGACGGCTCCAACCGCTTATCCTTCCCCAGCGGCGATGTGGCTTCCATCACCGCCCTCTGCGTCCCATTGGCAGCCGCCGCCCCTTGGACTCTGCCGGTCAGCGCCGTGGTTACGGCGGGAGTCGCCGCCAGCCGCATCTACGACGGCAAACACTTTCCCTCCGATGTCCTGGCCGCCGCCGCGCTGGGAATCCTCGCCGGCCTCCTGGCCGTAGCCCTGTTGCGCCGCCGGCCCATTCCGCTGCGGCGGATTTGGTTTCTGGTCGCTGGTGCGCTCGTTTTAGCCTTCGACCTGGTCAAACTTCCCTGGTCGCGGGGAATGCCCTATGCCCTGTCTTTTATGGCGGCATGGGGTCCCCTCGCCCTGCTGCTGCTCGCCGCCTGCGTCGGCCCCGCTTTGTGGCGGGGCCGCCAACGGTTGATACGCCGCCCCTTTGCCCGGCCCGTCATCCTCCTGTGGTTGCTCGCCGGTGTTTTGTCCGTGTATTTTCTGGTTGCCACCGCCTCCACGCTCTGGGACCGGGATGAACCACGGTTTTCAAGGGCCACCGTGGAGATGGTTGAGTCCGGCGACTACCTCGTGCCGACCTTTAACAGCGCCTTGCGGCCGGACAAGCCCATCCTGATCTATTGGCTGATGTCGCTTCCGGTCAAACTGCTGGGTCCCTCGGAACTGGCCTGCCGCATGGTGGCCCCCCTGGCCACGGCCGCCACCGGCCTGATGGTGGTCTGGGTCGGCGTTCAAATCGGGGGACTGTCGGCCGGGGTGCTGGCCTTCGTGTTTCTCGCCTTCTCGCCCCTGATGGCTGTCAGCGGGACGGCGGCCACAACCGACGCCCTGCTCCTCGCCTGCATCACCGCCGCCATCGGCTCGTTCCTGCTTTCATGGACCCGCGGCCTGCGGGCCTGGCATATTGTTCTTCTGGCCCTGTCGCTCGGCGCCGCCTTATTGACGAAGGGTCCTGTCGGACTGGCCATCCCGCTGGTGGTGATCGCCGCCATTCTGATCTTCATCCGTGGAGGGGCCTTGCGACCGCGGACCTATCTGCCCTGGCTCGCCCTGGCGGTCGTCGTCGCCATCGGCCTCTTCCTGGCCTGGGCCCTGCCGGCCAACGCCGCCACCGGTGGCGAGTTTCTGCGCCGCGGCCTGGGCCGTCATGTCGTCGAACGCGCCGTAAAACCCCTTGAAAGCCACGGCGGCTCCTCCCTCCTGTTCGTCTTCTACTATGTCCCCGTCCTGCTCCTCGCCTTCTTCCCCGGCACTCTCTACCTGCCACGCCTGTTCCGTTCGGCGCCTGTCTGGTCGAACTCCCTGTCCCTTCCCGCCCGGCGACTGCTCCTTTGCTGGGCGCTTCCGGTCCTCATCCTGATGAGTGTCGTGGCCACCAAGCTACCTCACTACATTCTGCCGGCCTGGCCGGCACTGGCCCTGCTTGCGGCGCTGGGCGCCCAGGCAGCCCAGCGCGAAGGGCGGACAGGCAACCGCACTGTCGCCGCCAGAATCGGTCTCGGCCTGTTCATTTTCGCCGGGGTACTGCTCGGTCTGGGGTTGGTCATCGCGCCCTGGTTCCTGCCCCTCTTCGGCGCGCGCATTCCAGCGGTGAACATGGGACTGGTATTCCTGGGTCTCACCGGGGCCGGGGTCTACTGGTACCGTCGGGGGCGGCATACGGTCGTCGTCGGTATTTTGGCATGGGGAATGACCCTCGTCTTTCTTACAGCGGCGTTGCGTTTGCTCCCTGCTTTGGAAAGGTTCAAGATCTCGCCGCGCGTAGCCGCCTGCGTAGCGCAACTGATCCCGACCGGCACACCGGTGGCAACCTGCGGTTACGGCGAACCCAGTCTGACTTTCTACCTGGGCCACGGACCTGTCAGGGGATTGGAGGAAGAGGACATCGCGGCCTGGGTTGACGAACCCGGCAGCGGCGTGCTGATCATTACCGATACGAGATTCGAGCGGCACCGCCAAACCCTGACCCCGGAGTCCCGCCTCCATTTGATTGCTGAAATCAAGGGGTTCAACTACTCCCAAGGCAAGTGGGTTAAAGTGATCATCCTGCTGAAAGACAACGCATGAGTACCCTCGAACCCTGGAAACCAACTGAACCCCAACCGCCGGAGGAGTTGCCGGACGCTCCTCCCATCGAACTCGAAATCGAGGCCGCTAAATCGGCGGGGGCATCCGAGAAGAAGTTTCTGCTGATGGCACTGGGCGTTGCTGTCTTTATAGGCATCATTCATTTAACTCCGCTCCAGCAATACGTGACAGATGTTCAACGGTGGAAGGAATTGTTGCGCGGACTGGGATTCTGGGCGCCCCTCCTGTTCGGATTGATCAGTTCGGCGCTCATCGCCGGAGGCATACCGCGACTCATATTCGGGGGGGTGGCGGGCATGCTGTTCGGATTCTGGGAAGGTTTCATCCTGGCGCAATTCTCGGCCTTGTTCGGTTCCTATGCGGCGTTTCTGCTGGCGCGGTGGGGCGGGCGGGAGTGGGGCGCGCGCCGAATCGAGAAAAGCCGGCGGTTACGCGAACTGCTGAAGAAACCCTCCATCTTCAGCGTGTTCCTGGTGCGACAGCTCCCCATTGCGGGCATCGTTCCCAATCTCATCCTGGGCCTGACCCCTGTTCGGCACCGGGTCTTCTTGATCGGGTCGTTTCTCGGCTATTTGCCCAGTTCCGCCATGGTCGTACTGATCGGCAGTGGACTGGGGAAACACACCTGGGCACGCTCGATGGGCCAGATTACGCTGGCCATGCTGGTGCTGTCGACCGTCTCCATGATCGTCTGGTACTTGAAGAAACGATTGTCACAGGGAAGCGGAAAAGGCGAATAGTGCGCCCGGTTGGACCAGACGCCCCCTACTTCATCCGCCACGTCAGGACTCCACCGATCCCGAGGAACACCAGATTCGGCAGCCAACCGGCGAGCCACGGCCAGATGATCTCGCGTTTGCCGAGGATCATGCCCGCGTTGATCATGAAGTAGAACCCGAACAGGGCCGCCAGACCGAAGGCCACGCTGCGCATGGCAGGGCGCCGCGACCCACCCGCCGCGGCCGGCACGCTCAGAAGAATCATCACCATGCAGGACCACGGCATGGCCAACCGCGCATGGATATCCACCAACCGCCGCGCACGACCGGCGCCGCTCAGACCGGGCCGGCTTTCGAGATAGCGAATCATGTCCAGCGAAGAAAGAAAGTCCGTCTTCTGAAGCTCTCCCAGAAACTCAGCGGGCGTCTCGGTATAGTCGGTCATCTCCACCGGCTGCGCCGATGGCGGGGACATCGGGCCGCTTGGCTCGCCCTGTTCGTTGTAAGGCCGGGTCTGCAGGCCGTGGAACCACCATGTGCCGTCAAGCCATTCGGTGCTGGCCGCCAGGATTTCGGTTTCCAACGTGCCGTCGTGCCGCTCCTGCATGATTTTCACGCCCGTCATCGTGCCCGGGTCGCGCTGGTTGAACTTCCCGATCAGCCATTGGCGGCGTGTGGCTCCGGTGTGGTAGATGTAATCCGAAACGATGTCCACTGACTCGTTTTGCCCCTTGATGATGTACTTTTCGTATCCCGAGATCCAGCGGGTGGCCCGGGGCCCCAGCGTTTCCTGGGTCACCGCCGCGTAAAGGCTCGCACAGAAACCGACCGCCAACAGGGGCCCCATCAGGCGGCGCAGACTCACGCCACTGGCACACATGGCCGTCAACTCATTATGTTGCGCAAACATCGTCAGGGTATAGAGCGCGGCTAGCAGCAACGCAATGGGCAGAACCACCACGATGAACGGCACAAACCCGTTGACGGCAAAGAGATAATACCCGTAGTAGACCACAACGTCCCACAAGGGAATCTTGGCCTCGACAAAATCGGGAAACCGGTCAAACAGATCCAGGACCACATAGAGCAGGGAAAAGGAGACCAGCAGATATCCCAGGGGGATCAGGTACTGGCGCAGGACGTATCTATCGATAATCTTCATGTCGGGCCGTCAATCTAGGGAAGCCCCGCCCCACCGTCAAGGCGTTATGGCTATTCCCGGCGGTTCCGAATATGGGGGAGGGCGGAGCGTGGATTGTTGAGTGACGGCGG
>JBAXWO010000113.1:0-7135 GCA_037128375.1 bacterium | reverse complement strand
CCTTGGCGCGCAGCACATCCTTGATCATCCTGATGGAATGCGGGTCAAGGCCGATCAGGGGCTCGTCGATGAAGATCACCTTGGGGTCGTGAAGGAAGGTGGCGACGTACAGCAGGCGTTGGCGCATGCCGTGGGAAAGTTCGCCGATCAGGGCGGAGCGCATGTCGGTCAGGCCAAACTGGTTCAGGGACTCCTCGATGGTGCGGTGCAGGCCGTCGGCGGGAACGTTGTACAGGTCGGCGATGAACTTCAGGAACTCGACGGGAGTGAGCTTTTCGTAGAGAAAGGGCATGTCGGGGATGTAGCCCATGATCCGCTTGGCCTCGACAGCCTGGGTTCGGATGTCGTAGCCACCGATGTGGATCGTCCCGCTATCCGGGCGCAGGAGTCCGGTGAGCATTTTAATGGTCGTGGTTTTTCCGGCGCCGTTGGGGCCGAGAAAACAGAACAGTTCGCCGGCGGGGACGTCAAGGGTGAGGTCGCGCACGGCTCGTACCGGCCCGAATGATTTGTTGAGCTGTTGAATCCGGATCATCTAATCCTCCGTCTGGGTGAGGGTGATTCTTAAGCGGCCCAATACACCCATGAGCTTCATTTGTTCGGCCAGTTCCCCTTCAAACAACGAGATGTGATCCGCGCCAACGGCGGGCTGGCCGAGGGTTGGGTCCATATCCACCCAGCGGCCCAGGAACACTGAGGGCCACGCGTGATAGTAGAACATGCCGTTGTGAAGGGTCAAACCCACGCGGATCTTGGCGGGAATGCCGGCGGCCCTGGCGAGCCCCACAAATAGATAGGTGTGTTCGTTGCAGTCGCCCTCCGGCCGGAGGAGGACATCGAGTGCGGAAGGCAGGCTGACGGTGGGGATCTTGGCCACCTTGGTGTTGACCCACTGGTAGAGGGCCAGGGCGGCTTGCCGGGGGTCCGGGCTGCCTTCGGTGATCTCGCGGGCCTTTGCGATCATGCGCGGGTCATCGGACTGCACGAACGGGGAGGCGGCGAGCCAGGGGGCAAGGTTGGTGGGGGGCGGGGGAAGGGTGTCCGGAATGGCGTTGGTCTCCGGAAAGGTTCCAGCCTGCACGCGAATCTCCGCGACGGTTCCCGTGATGGATAGGACCGATTGACGCGGACTCTCGAGGTTCTCACGCAGGAGCACGGCGCCGTCGAGCCGGAGCGTTGCGGAGCGGGCCGAAGGCAAACGGTCCACGGGGCCGCTGACGGGCACGGCCAGGGAAGTGAGCATATCCGCGTTCAGGGAATCGCCCGACGCGGTGCCGGCCAGGGCCTCCCTGGCATCGCAGGCTTCCATGGTCCAGCCGAAGAGGGTCTCCTGCCGCAAGATGGAGCCGTTTGAATCAATCCAGGAGAGCGTTTCCATGCCTTCGACCAGGGCGGTCAACACCGTCGCCTCAACGGTCTTGGAGCGGTGGGTGATGGTCTCGCGCCTCAGGGCGCGGATGGTGATGTTTTGTGCGGACAGGCTGACAGGGTTGAACACACGGAGCGTGACCTGCTTCCCGGGTTCCAGGGCATTCAGGGCCATTTCGGTCATGGGGGAGTAAAGCACGGCGTCGTCGGGAATGAGCAGGGTGAGGCGCCGGGTTGAACTGGCGCTTCGGACGGTCACCTCGTAGGACTCGCCCTGGAGGCGTCGGCCCTTCACGTCAATGGAGTAGCCGGTGGAGGACAGGACAAAGGCGAAGGTTTGCATCCGGTAGGAACTGTCCACGGCGGATTGGGATTTCACGGCGATTCGCTGGCGGCTTCCCATGACGTTCAGGTTCAGGACCGTGGTATTTTCGATCTGGTACTGGCGGGCGGAACCCGCGTCCCCGGCATTGACGCTGGTGTGGCTGTAGCCGATCGCCTTGCCTTGAAACGTGATGCTCATCCATTGATCCATGACCATGACGCCCTGTGAAAGCAGGCTGTGGTAACCGCCGGTGGTCCCGGCAAGCAGGCCGGGAAAGGCCTCGTAAAAGACCAGCCAGGCGGTGGTGGCGAGCCAGAGGAGGACGATGACGGCGATGGTCGTTTTGCGGCCGTGTGTCATGCTCATTTCAGGATGTACTCCAGGACGGCCTCAAGTCCGGACGCGAGCGGGCATCCACAGGCGCTGAGTTTGGCTTCGGATTGGTGGCCGCCTGTCATCAGGAGGCAGGGCACGCCGATGGCTCGGGCGACGTCGAAGTCATGGGTGGTATCGCCCACCAGGAGGGCGTCATCGCGGGACAGGCCCGACTGGTTGAGCAGGGCATGCCCCAGGTCGACCTTGGAGTGGGCGAAAAGGTCGGAGAGTCCGAAAACGTGCTCGAAGCAACCGAGGACGCCCCGTTCATCCATCATCCGGCGAAGAAGCGTCAGTTCGCAGGCGGAGAGGACCGATAGGCGGACGTGGTTCGACTGAAGCGTCTGTAGTGCGGCGAGTGTTCCTTCCCGCAGGGGTGAGTTTGCGGAGGCGACGGCATACACGGCATGATATTCCTCGGCAACGCTATTCCAGTCATCCTTGGAGAAGTCGAAACCGAGTTGGAGGTAATAGTTCCGGACCGGAAAATCGAAGATGTCGAGATATTGCTGGAAAGTGACGGGCGGCAGGTGGCGCCGTTGAAGCAGGACATTGATGGCCTGGGCACAGGCCCGGGCGTCGTCCAGCAGGGTGCCATTCCAATCCCAAATGATGTGCTTGAACATAGGGTGGTATCATGCGCAAGGCGGGGAGGGGCGGCCAGTCAATTTTTTCCGGCAGACGTCCCGCCTCACCGGCAGAGTCTGGCGGCCAGGAGGATGGCCTCGCGCATGCTGGAGGCATGGGCGCGGCCGGTCCAGGCGAGATCGAACGCGGTGCCGTGGTCCGGGGAGGTGCGGACAATGGGCAGGCCGAGGGTCACATTTACGCCAACGTCGAAGGCCAGCATCTTGAACGGGATCAACCCCTGGTCGTGATACATGCAGATGGTGGCGTCCGTGCGGGCCAGTCGATCGGGCAGGAATGCCGTGTCAGGTGGCAGCGGTCCTTCGATCTGCAGGCCCTCCTGCCGCGCCTGCAAAATGGCGGGCAGAATAAGGGTCTCCTCCTCGGCGCCGAAAAGCCCGTTCTCCCCGGCATGCGGATTAAGGGCGCAAACAGTTAATCGCGGGCGGCCAGGGCGGAGGCGGGACATGGCGGCATGCGTCAGCCGGATGACCTCCAGGATGCGTTCAACGCTCAACCCGGCCGGAACCTGCGACAGAGCGGTATGGGTGGTCACCAAGCTGGTGACAATCTTATCGGAGGCAAGCATCATGCAATAGCGACGTGTCCCGGTGAGGTCGGCCAGCATTTCCGTATGACCGGGGAAGGGAACCCCGGCTAGATGGAGGGATTCCTTGTTAAGCGGTGCCGTCACGATGGCGGCGATACGTTTCGCCAGGGCTTCGCGGGTGGCCGCCTCGACGCAGCGATAAGCAGCCCGGCCTCCGGCGGCGGATATCCGGCCCGGCACAATCGTTTCCATGTCGGCGCACGCCACCTCCACGACATCGCCTTCCCCCGGGGGCGCCAGGGGCGTGCCGCACGTCGTGGCGATCCGCTGCAACAGCTTCGTATCCCCAAAGATAACCGGCCGGCAGCGGGTGAACACCTCCTCGTCGCGGAGCAGCGTCAGGCAAAGTTCAGGACCGATTCCAGCCGGGTCTCCCATGGTAAGGCCGATGACCGGTAGATTCCCGTCGAGCGATTTATGACTGGCGTTCATGGCGGTGGAGATTCTGTGCGATCTCCGTCGAGCGAGTCAAGCCGCGTCTGTCGGCCATCGGCTTACAAATTTCTTACGGGGGTTTTACTCAGTTCTGACCACGCTTCGGGCCGCATCGTGTTTACTGGCTTCAGATTCAGGAGCAGGAGTGGAAAGGAGGCGGCATGCGGAGAATGGGCGGTCATGATTCAGGTGGCGGAATGAGGCGGGGTGTGGCATTTTAAAAAAGGAGTCGCGATTATGAAAACAACCATGAGATGGATATGCCGGATGGCGGTGGGGGCTGCGTTAGGGTTCGGGCTGGAGCAGGCGGCTTTGGCGAACCGGGTCAGGATGGATGTGGGGATGGCGTCCACCGTGATGGAATCGGATAAGAAGCAGGTTGGCTACGTCAAGGTCGGGCTGAACGGATTTGAGCTCGCCCTAGAAAAACGGACGCCTGTCAACGTGGCGATTGTCATTGACCGCTCGGGTTCCATGCAGGGCGAGAAGATTGCCAATGCCCGCGAGGCGGCCATCCTGGCCGTGGATCGGCTCAATGCCGATGACATCGTTTCCGTGGTAGCCTACAACGACACCGTCTCGGTCCTGGTGCCCGCGACCAAGGTTTCGGATAAGGATGTGATCCGGTCGGGAATAGAACGCCTTGACGCCGGAGGGTCGACGGCGCTTTTCGCCGGGGTGAGTAAGGGAGCGGAGGAGGTCCGCAAGTTCATCTCCCGCACCCGCGTCAACCGGGTCATCCTGGTCTCCGATGGCCTGGCCAATGTCGGCCCTTCCTCGACTTCCGCCCTGGCGGAGCTTGGGGAGTCGTTGGCCAAGGAACGCATTTGCGTCACCACGATCGGGCTCGGGCTCGATTACAACGAGGATCTGATGACCCAGCTGGCCCGCAAGAGTGACGGCAACAGCGGGTTTGCCAATACCAGCGCCGATCTGGGCCGGTTGATGCAGGCTGAATTCGGCGATGTTCTCGCGGTTGTGGCCCAGGAACTCGTTGTGCGCATCGAATGTGCGGACGGCATTCGTCCGATCCGTGTTTTGGGACGTGAAGCCGAGATCGCGGGCCGGACCGTCCGGGTGCAGATGAGCCAGCTCAATGCCGGGCAGGAGAAATATGTGCTGCTTGAGGTGGAACTGCCCGCGACCCGTAGCGGGAAGACGCGCGAAGTCGCCTCTGCAACGGTTACCTATGCCAACATGGCGACCCGGGCGACGGATACGCTTGCGGGCAACACCAGTGTCCGGTTCTCGGAGTCGGCGGCCGAGGTGGCAGGGGGCGTTAATCGCGACGTGATGATCGCCGTGATCACCCAGACCGCCGTCGAGCGTAACAAACTGGCCGTGGAATTGCGCGACAAGGGCAGGGTCGAGGAGGCGCGCGCCCTCCTCACCGATAACGCCGCCTTCCTGAAAGGCAATGCGGCCAAGTTCGAATCGAAGGAACTGGGGGGGTATTCCGTGCTGAACGCCAAGGATGCGGGGAATCTTGATGAGGCCAACTGGAATCGGCAACGCAAGGATATGCGCTACAATCAGAGGTCGGCCGAACAGCAACAAAGCTATTGAACTCCTGTGAAACCGAAGCTGATCATTATCCTGATGCTCCTGGTACTTGTCCCGCTGGGGCTGATTACCTGGCTGGGCGTCAAGACGGCGCGCCAGGAACAGGAACGGGTTCAGCAACGGATGCGGCAGGTGTTGATTGCGCGCCTCGCGGAGCTTCGGGAGAGTGTCCGGCGGCTTGTGGAAAAGGAAGGGCGCGACTTTCAGAGGCTGGCTGACCTGGCGACGGAGCGGGCGGACGCCGAAGCGATCCGGGATCTTGTCAGGGGAAACCGGCTGGTCCGGCAGATGTTTGTGGTCGCCCCGGACCGGCAGTTCATTTTTCCGCCCCGCGAGGGTGCGAGCGAGCGGGAACGGGAGTCGCTGTTGAGGCTTGCGCCGATCTGGAAATCCGGGGCAGCCGTTCATCCGGCCGGACCTGAAGCCGGAACCATGGGCGGAGATTCAGGCTGGCATACCTGGTTTGCGGAGGAGGGCCTCCAGTTTTATTTCTGGCGGCGCCTGTCTGACGGTCGCAGCGTCGGGATCGAGTTGGAAAGTGCGGCTTTGCTGGCGGATGTCATCGCCTTGCTGCCGTCATCCGATGTTCCCGGCGCCGGATTGCCCGCAGGTCATATTGTCCTGCAGGATGCCCGCAACGTACCGCTCTACCAGTGGGGCGACTATCGGCCTGCGGCGCAGGAAGTGCCGCTGGCCCGTCTGCCGCTCGTCGCGCCGCTGAACGCCTGGAGTTTGGAATACTTTGCACCGGAGGCCGAGTTCGGCAGGGCTGTAAGCGGCAGTGCGCGGTTCAATATCGGTGCGGCGGTGGGGGCGGTCGCCGTGGTTCTTTTCGCCCTGGCCCTCTATTTCTACCGCGAGAGCTCGCGTGAAATCCGCGCGGCGGCCCAAAAAGTCAGCTTCGTCAACCAGGTCTCCCATGAACTCAAAACCCCGCTGACGAATATCCGCCTGTATGCCGAACTGCTGGAGGATTCGATTCCGGAGAACGACGCGAAGACCCGCGGGTACCTCGACATCGTCACGGCTGAAAGCCGCCGGTTGAGCCGGCTGATCAATAATATCCTGACCTTTGCCCGGCAACAGAAGGCGAGGCCGGTCCTCCACCTGGCTTCAGGCCTGGTCGATGACACGATTGCCGCCACCCTGGAGAGCTTTCGTCCCGCCCTCGAGGAAGCCGGCGTGCGGATTGTGTTCAACCCCAATGCCGGGCGGCGTGTCAAACTGGACGCCGACGCGGTCGAGCAGATTCTCGGAAATCTGGTCAGTAATGTCGAAAAATACGCCGTGGGTGGCAAGTGGCTGGAGGTAACCAGCCTGCAGGAAGGTGACCGCACGCTGATCCGGGTCGCCGACCGCGGCCCGGGGATTCCGGCGGGGAAAACGGACGACATATTCAGGCCTTTTGTGAGGCTCAGCGACCGGTTGACCGAAGGGGTTTCCGGCACGGGCCTGGGTCTTTCCATTGCCCGGGATCTCGCGCGCCTGCATGGCGGCGACGTTTCGCTGGAGTCGTCCGTGGAGGGGGCCTGCTTCTTGGTTGTATTGCAGACTCCCGGTGAAGTCTGAACAGGAGTGCCATGAAAATATTGGTTGCCGAAGATGATGTCCGGACCCGGAAGGGGTTGGTGGAAATTCTCGCCAAGGAAGGCTACGAGACCTGCACCGCCGCGAACGGCCGTGAAGCGCTGGCCGCCTTTGCGAAGGAAAAACCCGATGCGCTCTGTCTCGACATCATGATGCCGGAACTGAGTGGGTATGACGTCTGCCGGGAAATCCGGAAGACGAACAGTCAGGTCCCGATCCTGTTCATCAGCGCGAAATCCGAGGAG
>JBAXWO010000112.1:0-7228 GCA_037128375.1 bacterium | reverse complement strand
GAATGGCGCGAGTATTTCTTCCAGGAAAAGGAGTACCACCGCTACACCTCGGAGGATCAGGAACGACGCAGTTTCATCATGGACTCCATCGTCCAGGAGGAATCCCTGCAGGAACATTTGCTCAAGCAACTCAATCTTGCCGAATTGAGCGAGTCGGACCGCGCCGTGGGGGAAATGATCATCGGGAGCATCAACGATGACGGCTACCTGACCACCTCCCTCGAAACATTGGCCGACGGCTCCATGGCGGATATCCATCACATGAATGATATCCTGACCGTGATCCAGGACTTCGACCCGCCCGGGGTCGGCTCCCGCGATGTGCGCGAGTGCCTGCTGTTCCAACTCGAACGGATGGGAAAGACCGACAGCCTGGCCGCCAAGATCGTGGCCCATCATCTGGATAAATTGGCCGCCCATAAACTCCAGAATATTGCCCGCGCCATGAAGGTGTCCGTGGAGGAAGTCCAGGCGGTCGCCAACTTTATCGCCACACTCGAGCCCAAGCCCGGTCGCAGCTACAGCTCCGTGACCTCTCCGTATATCACGCCCGAGGTGGTCGTGAAGAAAGTCGACGGCCGGTATCTTATCCTGATGAATGACGACGATCTGCCCCGCCTCCGGATCAGCAAGCACTACCGGTCCCTGATGAACGACGATGCAACCGGGCGCGAGGTCAAGGAATACATCCAGGATCGGGTCCGTTCGAGCGCGTTCCTGATCAAGAGCATTCACCAGCGCCAAAACACCATCTTCAGGATTGCCAGCGAGATCGTCGCCGTTCAGACCGATTTCCTGGATAACGGGATTGCCCATCTCAGGCCGCTGACCATGGCCGATGTGGCCTCCGTGGTGGGCCTGCACGAAACCACCGTCAGCCGCGCCGTCTCGGGCAAGCACATGCAGACGCCGCAGGGCATTTTCGAAATGCGTTATTTCTTCACGCCCGGCCTGAAGACGCAGGATGGCCATACCGTCTCCAACAAGACAGTCAAGGACGCGATCGCCACCCTGGTGGCCGACGAGAGCCCTTCCCATCCCCTGGCTGATCAGGAGATCCTCGATATTCTCACGGAACGCGGCATCCAGATTGCCCGCCGGACCGTAGCGAAGTATCGGATCGCGCTCAAAATACCCCCTTCGCACATGCGCAAGACGTATGGATGAACCTTCTCGCGGACACCAGTCATGAATCCCTCATGCGGGCGAAGCTTGCGCCTCTCCTGACCGGTGCTCCGCTCGGTTTCATTCCCGACCAACCTCCCGCCGCCGAAGCTTGGCTGACGTGGGAACTGGCCCGTGCCTCGGGTCGGACCGTCCTGTGGGTCGGCGATGGTCCCCGCACCATGGAACAACGGTTCCGTGATCTCCAGACCCTGGCGCCTCCCGGGTCGGCACCGGTCCTGCTCTTCCCGAGCTGGGAGATTCTTCCCAGCGAAAAGGCCATAACCCCCGATCTGGGAGTCGTGGGCG
Source organism: bacterium (assembly GCA_037128375.1). Classification (GTDB taxonomy): domain Bacteria; phylum Verrucomicrobiota; class Kiritimatiellia; order CAIKKV01; family CAITUY01; genus CAMBRF01. The sequence goes on along the minus strand of JBAXWO010000112.1, from coordinate 5,755 downwards.
CGCGCCTAGCCACGCTGTCCGCGCTGTCCGGGGCCCCGCCCCGCCTGGTGGTGTGCTGCGCCCAGGCGCTCATGGAGCGCACGCTTTCCCGAGCCGCGGCTCAGGCTCATGGCCGGCTCATGACCACCGGTGACGAGGCCGATCCCACCGCCCTGACGGAACACCTGACGCGGTCCGGATACAGCTTTGCGCCCGAAGTTCAGGCGCAGGGCGAGGCCTCCCTGCGCGGCGGCATTCTCGACGTCTGGCCTCTCACCCAGTCCTGGCCGATACGCATGGAGTTTTTCGGCACCCAACTGGAATCGATCCGAACCTTTGACCCTGCCGAACAGCGTTCGCTTGAGGCGATCCCCTCCATCTATCTCCCGCCCGCCGGCGAATGGCCGATCATGCGCGCCAACCCCGACCACCGTGCGCCCTTGCTGGAACACCTCCCCGATGACCTGATCGTGGTCTGGTCGGACCTGGACAGTATCCGGGCCCATACGGATGTTTACGAGACCACCGTCCGGGAGGCGGGCGCCGACAACCTGATCGGGAGCCTGGCCATGATCGAGGCGGCGCTACGGGCCCGGTCCGGGGCTCACCAGGTGTTTGTGGGGTCGCGCCCCGAGGAGGCCTGCCCCGAAGTGGATTTCGATTTCCGGGCGGTTGAACCCATCCCCACCCTCTCCGGCCGGCACGCCCTGCACCCCGACCTGGTTGAATCCGCGCGAAGCCGCTTCCTCAACGCCCTCGCCGGCGAGGCGCGCGAGGGGCGCCGGGTGGCTTTCTTTTTCGACAGCCAGGGAACCCGTGACCGCCTCTCCGAGCTTTATCCCACCGCCTTCCGCGACGCGCCCCTCCAGATGGCGGTCGCCCCGCTTTCGGGTGGATTCTCCAGCACGGAATTTGCCCTGACCGTCGTGGCCGAGCCCGACCTCTATGGCCGGAAGATCCAGCGCAAGCGCCTGCCGCTGGGTCAGAGCCCGGTCACCACCGGGGCACGGGTCACCGATTGGACGGACATGGAACCCGGCAACCTGGTGGTCCACATCGAGCACGGGGTGGGCCGCTATCTCGGCCTCAGGGAAATCGCGGTCAGCAACCAGCTCCAGGAAGCCCTGGCCATCGAATATGCCGATGGCGCCAAGCTCTACGTTCCGGTTTCACACGCGCATCTGCTCACCCGCTACGTGGGCGTCGGCAAGCGGCATGTCACCCTCCATCAACTGGGAGGGAAACGCTGGGGGCATGAGAAGCTGGCCGCTGAAAAGGCCGTCCAGGACCTGGCCGCCATGCTCCTCGACGTCCAGGCGGCCCGTAACTCGCAGGACGGGTTCGCCTGCCCGCCGGACGCGCCCTGGCAGCATGAACTGGAAACGGCCTTTCCGTATCAGGAAACCGAGGACCAACTCGCCGCCATCCGCGAAGTCAAAAAGGACATGGAATCCACGCGCCCGATGGACCGGCTACTGTGCGGCGATGCGGGTTACGGTAAGACCGAGGTCGCCATCCGGGCCGCTTTCAAGACCGTCATGGCCGGCAAGCAGGTCGCCTTGCTGGTTCCCACCACGGTGCTGGCGCAACAGCATTTCCAGACCTTCACGGAGCGTATCGCCCCCTTTCCGGTCCGGATCGAAATGCTGAGCCGCTTCTGCACCCCTGGTGAGAACGCCAAGGTCGTCCGGGGGTTGAAGGAAGGCACGGTGGATATGGTCATCGGCACGCACTCCCTGATTCAACCGGGCATTGCCTTCCGGGATCTCGGGCTGGTCATTATTGACGAGGAGCAACGCTTCGGCGTGCTGCATAAGGAACGGTTCAAGCACATCCGTCGACTGGTGGATGTGCTGACCCTCACCGCCACGCCGATTCCCCGCACCCTTTACATGAGCCTGACCGGGGCCCGCGACCTGAGCACCATCCAGACGCCTCCGCAGGAACGCCTTCCGGTTGAAACCGTGGTGACACCCGCCAGCGACGCCGTCATCCGGGAAGCCATCCTGCGCGAGTTGAACCGGGAGGGTCAGGCCTTCTACCTCCATAATCGTGTCCTCACCATTGAGCGGGTCCGTGACCGGCTGCAGCGCCTCGTCCCCGAAGCCCGCATCGACATCGGGCACGGGCAGATGTCTCCCGGTGAGCTTGCGGACGTCATGCGCCGGTTTTCCAACGGCGACTTCGATGTGTTGTTGTGCACCACCATCATCGAGAGCGGGCTCGACATTCCCAACGCCAATACGATCCTGATTGATCGAGCCGACCGCTTTGGCCTCTCCGAACTGTACCAGTTGCGGGGGCGGGTCGGCCGGTCCAAACACAAGGGCTACGCCTACATGCTCCTGCCCACACAGGCGCACGTGGACCCCACCGCCCGCAAGCGGATCCAGGCCATCAAACAGTACTCGGGCGCCGGCGCGGGGTTCCGGCTCGCCATGCGCGACCTGGAGATCCGCGGCACCGGAAACCTGCTGGGCGCCGAGCAGAGCGGCCATATCGCCGCCGTCGGCTTTGGCCTGTACTGCCAGCTCCTGCGTCGCACCATCGCATTGAAAAAAGGCGAGCCGGCTCCACCCGTCATCGACGTCGATGTCGCGCTGGACTTCATCAGCCTGTCCCCCAGCGACATCGGCGCCCATCATTCCGCGATCATTCCGGGAACCTACATTGAAGACGAACGGTTGCGCGTGAGCATGTACCGGCGCATCGCCGAGGCGGGCTACGTCAAGGAAGTCCGCAGCCTGCGGAAAACCTGCCGTGACCGCTTCGGGCCCCTGCCTGCCGAATGCGAGCGGCTGCTCAAAATCACCGAACTGCGCATCCTGGCGGCGGAACGAAACATCCGCTCGATTCAGGTGGAGGATGGCAAGATCATGCTCAAGCGGCACGGCGAGTATCTCATGCAGAACGACCGCTTTTCCCGGCTGAAGTCCTCCAAGCCCGACACCCGTCTCGATGAACTGCTCACTCACGTCCGGCAGGTCGACTCCTGATGGATCCGCCTCCTTTCCCCCGGCTGCACCTGGAACGCCGGAGTGCTTGACGGGTTACCGTGGAACAACATACGCTGACGACCATGAGAAACATTTTCGCGATCGCGATCTTAGCCGGCCTGGTTTCACTCCCGTTGGCCGGCTGCCGCCATTTGCCCAAGCCCCCCGCCGGAGCCAACCAGGCGTCCGCCTCCGTACCCACCAACGCACCCGCCCGGAGCGTGGCGGCCTCCTTGGATGAGTCGTCGGAGGGAGAGGAGGCCTACGAGCAGATTAAGCTCTTCACCAAGGCACTCCTGCTCATCCGTCATGACTATGTGGACGAGACGAAAATCGGCTATTCCAACCTCATGTCCGCCGCCATCAGCGGGATGCTCCAGTCTTTGGACCCTTACAGCCAATATATGGAACCGTCCGATTACCGCGACCTGAAGGAGGGCACGCTGGGCCAATTCGGCGGAATCGGCATTCAGGTCGGCATGAAGGACAACATCGTGACGGTCATCGCGCCCATGGAAGACACCCCCGCCTTCCGGGCCGGCATTCTCTCGCGGGATAAGATCATCGAGATCAACGACGAACGCACCGACAAGTTTTCCCTGCCGGACGCGGTGCACAAGTTGCGCGGCGACCCGGGAACGCCGGTGAAGCTCAAGGTGCTCCGGGAAAAGGAGATCAAGGATTTCACGCTCATTCGCGAGATCATCCAGGTCACCAGCATCAAGGGGACGCGCATGCTGGAGAACGGGATTGGCTATATCCGGATCACCGAGTTCAGCGAACCCACCGCCAGGGCCTTGCGGGACGCCATCGCGAAACTGACCGCTCAAAACATGCAAGCCCTTGTGCTCGACCTTCGCAACAATCCAGGCGGCCTGCTGACCTCCGCCATTCAAGTCAGCGATCTTTTTCTCGAAAAAGGCACGTTGATCGTCTCCACACGGGGACGCAGCGGAAAGCCGCGCCAGGCACCGGCCTTTGCCGGCATCGAACCGCACTACACGGATTTCCCCATGGTCGTCCTGATCAACGGTGGCTCGGCCAGCGCCGCGGAAATCGTCGCCGGGGCGCTGCATGATAACAATCGGGCTGTCCTGGTGGGCGAAACGACTTTCGGCAAGGGCTCGGTGCAGAACGTCCTGCAAATCGAAAACGGCGCCGCCCTCCGCCTGACCACCGCCCGCTATTACACACCCAGCGGCCGCAGCATTCACGAGAAGGGCATCGAGCCCGATATCGTCGTGCCGGTTGCCGCCGAGGAATGGATGAGTGTCCAGCGCAAGCGAAGCCTGGAAGAAGCCCCGGCGCTTCTGGGCGACCAGGAAAAACCGGCCGGCTTCGAGGCCATCACCGACCGCCCTCTGGACCGTGCCGTGGACATGCTGAAGGGCTTGCTCATCTTCCAAAGCCGCCAACCCTAGCGTCTCAAACCTGTCGGATCGCCCATGAACATTCTCGGCCTGGAAACCTCCTGCGATGAAACCGCCGCCGCCGTCGTTCGCGACGGCCACGAGGTGCTGTCGAACGTCGTTTACACGCAGATTGCCCATCACCGCCCCTATGGCGGCGTGGTGCCGGAGATCGCCTCGCGCAAGCACGTGGAGCACCTGCCGGATGTGATCGCCGAGGCGATGGCCAAGGCCGGCACGGGATGGAAGGACCTGGATGCCATTGCCGTGACCTACGGTCCCGGCCTCGCCAGTTCCCTGCTGGTGGGACTAGCTGCCGCCAAGGGGTTGGCGTTACGCCTCAAAATTCCAATGATCGGCATCAATCATCTCGAGGCTCACATCTACTCCGCTTTCATCAGCCCTGACCGGATCGATCCGTTGACCCTGGATCCATTTCTGGCGCTGATCGTGTCGGGAGGACATACCAGCCTTGTGAAGGTGGAGGCCCTGGGCCGCTATCGCCTGATGGGCCGCACGGTGGACGATGCCGCCGGGGAGGCCTTCGATAAGGGCGCCAACCTTCTCAAACTGGGCTACCCGGGCGGCCCGGCTATCGACAAGGCAGCCCGCGAGGGGAATCCGGCATTCGTGACCTTTCCCCGCGGGTTCGTGCGCCGCCTCCCGGCCCGGCTCACCGGATTGGATCCGAAGTATTGTGTGAGTTTCAGCGGACTGAAGACCTCCCTGCTCTACCATCTGAGACAGCATCCCCTCGGTCCCGAACCCGCCGTAGAGGTGGCCCACCTCGCGGCGAGTTATCAGGAAGCGATCGTGGACACCTTGATTCAACGGGCGGCGCGCGCCACGGAAGAGACCAGGATCCTCGTAGTGGTCGGCGGGGTATCGCTCAATCGCCGCCTGCGGGAAAAACTCGCCGTCATGGCCGCCAAACGGCGCGCGCGGCTCATTCTGGCGGCCCCCTCGCACTGCACCGACAACGCCGCCATGGTGGCTGGCCTCGCCGCCCACAAGGTCGCCGCCTATCGACCGCTACGCGAGAGCATGACCCTCGACGTCGACCCCAATCTCGGCCTCGGGGATGCCTGAACAGCGTGTGTCGCAATCCGCAGGCAAATCCAATTCAATGTCTGGGGTATCCATTTCGCTGGCGCACCCCCTACACCTTGTGGTTGCAAGAAGGAGAAGATTCACCACCCGCTCCGCTGGAGAAAGAGGAGCTACGGAGAAGTTGACACGGAGAAAACCTCCTTCTGCCCTGCCTTTTTCTCCCCAACAACCAACAACCTAACAACTGTCACCTCTTCCCCCTGCCCTGCCTCTTCCTGCCTCCCGAGAAAACGTTGCACGAATTTCTCATAGGGCAAAGAC